>NZ_BAAKJE010000115.1:0-30393 GCF_059704565.1 Massilia sp. NBRC 108631 | reverse complement strand
CTGCTGCTGGCGCCGGTGCCGCGCAGCGCCATCGTGCTGGCCAAGTTCCTGGTGCTGTTTACCATCGGCCTGACCTCGTCGGTGCTCATGGTGGGCAGCATGAGCGCATTGCTGTTCTTCTTCGGCGCCACCGCCTCGCCCGACCTGGCCGCCATGGTGCGCGCGATCGGCGTGCTGGACATGGCCATGCTGGCGCTGATGCTGGCGCCGACCGCCGCCATCTTCGCCTCCGTGCTGCTGTCGCTGTCGATCTACGCCAAGAGCTACAAGGAAGCGGCAGGCCTGATCTCGCCGCTGATGCTGCTGTCGCTGCTGCCGGTGATGGTGGCCCTGCTGCCCGGGGTGGAGCTGAACTGGTTCTGGGCCATGGTGCCGCTGACCAACGTTTCGCTGGCCATGAAGGAACTGGTGAAAGGCACCATGGACTACCGCATGTTCGCGGTGATCCTGGTCTCCACCACCATCACGGCCGGCGCGCTGCTGGCCCTGTGCCGCTGGTGGTTCAGCCGTGAACAGGTGCTGTTCCGGAATTAACATTCTCTGGCAAAGCGCCCGCTTTCGGCAATCTGGAACCCCGATTGTGCCGACTGTCGCAATGAAGCCACCGCTCAGCCGCAATTTCAATACAATGCCAACATTGAATAGTGGTATGTCCTGTTGCGGTGCAGCAGGACACGACAGGAGTCAGCATGGAATTACGCATCCGCAATTTGTCCAAGACTTACGCCAACGGGGTGGTGGCGCTGGACAATATTTCGCTCACGATACCGGCCGGGATGTTCGGCCTGCTGGGCCCCAACGGCGCTGGCAAGTCGACCCTGATGCGGACCCTGGCGACGCTGCAGGAATGCGATTCGGGCTCGGTGTTCCTGGGCGAGCTGGACGTGCTGGACGAGAAGGATGAGATCCGCCGCCTGCTGGGCTACCTGCCGCAGGACTTCGGCGTCTATCCCAAGGTCTCGGCCTACGAAATGCTGGACCACTTCGCGGTGCTGAAAGGCCTGTCGAACCGCGCCCGCCGGCGCGAGGTGGTGGACGGCCTGCTGCAGCAGACCAATCTGTTCGAGGTGCGCCACCAGAAACTGGGCACCTATTCGGGCGGCATGCGCCAGCGCTTCGGCATCGCCCAGGCGCTGCTGGGCGACCCGAAACTGATCATCGTCGACGAGCCGACCGCCGGCCTGGACCCGCAGGAACGGGTGCGCTTCCACAACCTGCTGTCGGACATCGGCGAAGACCGCACCGTGATCCTGTCGACCCACATTGTCAGCGACGTGGCCGACCTGTGCGCCAGCATGGCCATCATCAACAAGGGCCACTTGCTGCTCACCGGGCAGACCCAGCAGCTGATCGACGACATCAGCTGCAAGATCTGGGCGCGCTTCGTGGACAAGAAAGACCTGCAGCAGTTCCAGACCCGCCACGCCGTCATCTCCACCCGGCTGCTGTCCGGCCGCACCCTGATCCACGTCTACAGCGACGACGACCCGGGCGACGGCTTCGAGGAAGCCATCGGCGACCTGGAAGACCTCTACTTCGCCACCATCGCCGGCCGCCACAGCGCAGCCGATAGCTGCGATTAAGGCGGCCACCATGTTCGCCATCGCCCTGTTCGAAGCGCGCCAGCGCCTGAAGATGCTGTCCACCTGGGTCTACTTCGGCATGTTCCTGCTGCTGGCCATGCTGTGGATGGCGGCCGCCGGCGGCGTGTTCAAGGAAGCCGTGGTCACCTTCGGCGGCCGCGTGTTCATCAACGCGCCGCGCTCCATCCTGTTTACCGCCAGCTTCCTCGGCTGCCTGGGCGTGATCGTGGTGGCCGCCATGATGGGCCGCTCGGTGCAGCAGGACTTCGAATACGACATGCACCACTTCTTCTTCAGCGCGCCGATCCGCAAGGTCCAGTACATGCTGGGCCGCTTCATCGGCGCCTACCTGACGCTGGCGGTGGTGTTCTCCTCCATCCTGCTGGGCGCATGGCTGGGCACCTTCATTCCGGGCATCGATCCCGAGCGGCTGGGCAAGCCGCCGCTGGCGGCCTGGCTGATCCCCTACTTCACCACGCTGCTGCCCAACCTGTTCATCTTCGGCGCCATCTTCTTCGTGCTGGCCGCGCTGACGCGGCGCATGCTGCCGGTCTATATTTCCAGCGTGGTAATGCTGATCGGCTACATCGTCGCACCCGGCCTGGCGCGCGACCTGGACTACAAGACCCTGGCCGCGCTGATCGACCCCTTCGGCACCGCCGCCGCCATCAACCTCACCGAATACTGGCCCATCGCCGAACGCAACACGCGCCTGGTGCTGCCGGAAGGCGTGTACCTGCTGAACCGCGTGATCTGGACCTCGTTCTCGCTGGTGGTGCTGCTGCTGGGCTACTGGCGCTTCCGCTTCGTCAGCAGCATCGACAGCGGCAAGGCCGACGCGCGCGGCGAGGCCGAACCGGCGCTGCGCATCAGCCACTCGGCCAGCCACACGCACCAGGCGCCGGACTTCCAGTCGCGCAGCCTGGGCCTGCTGCTGGCCAAGATGAGCTGGCTGAACCTGCGCGAAACGGTGAAGAACGTCTACTTCCTGGTGATCGTGCTGGCCGGCGTGCTGACCATGTTCGCCGGCGCGCTGGACATGGGTTCCATGTTCGGCACCAAGACCTATCCCATCACCTACATGGTGCTGGAAATGGTGTCGGACACCTTCGCGCTGTTCATGCTGGTGATCACCACCTTCTACGCAGGCGAGCTGGTGTGGCGCGAGCGCGAGAACCGCATGGCGCAGATGCTGGACGCGCTGCCGGTGCCGAGCTGGCTGCCGCTGCTGTCCAAGCTGTTCGCGCTGATCGGCCTGCAAGCCCTGCTGATGCTGGTGGTGATGTTGTGCGGTATGACCATCCAGGTCGTCAACGGCTACTTCCAGTTTGAACCGGGCCTGTACTTCCAGCACCTGTTCACCATCCAGCTGCCGTCCTACGCGCTGGTGGCCGTGCTGGCCATCGCCGCGCAGGTGGTGCTGAACCATAAATACATGGCCCACTTCGCCATGATCGTCTACTTCGTGGCCAGCATCACGCTGCCCTCGCTGGGCATCGAGCACCCGCTGCTGGTGTACGGCACCTCGCCCAGCTTTGTCTATTCGGCCATGAACGGCTACGGCCACTACCTGGTGCGCGAACGCTGGTTCGAACTGTACTGGGGCGGCGCGGCGCTGATCCTGCTGGTGCTGTCGCTGCTGTTCTGGGCGCGCGGCAACAACGACGAATGGCGCCAGCGCATCGCGCTGGCGCGCCACGCGCTGACCATGCCGGTGCTGGCCACGCTGGCCCTGGGCGTGAGCATCGTGCTGGGCGCCGGCGGCGTGCTGTTCTACAACCTGCATATTGCCAACTGCTACAAATCGTCCTACCAGAAGCTGGCCGACCGCGCCGACTACGAGCGCAAGTACCAGCAGCTGGCCGCGCTGGCGCAGCCGCGCATCACGGACGTCCAGCTGGGCGTGTCCATCGAGCCGGAAAAGCGCCGCCTGCACGTGAAGGGCCGCTATATGCTGGAGAACAAGAGCGCCCAGGCCATCTCCGACATCTACATCACGCAGGACACCACGGCCGACATGCAGCCGCTGCGCTTCGGCCAGGTGGCGCAGCTGAAAATGAAGGACGAGGACCTGGGCGTGTACCGCTACACCCTGTCCACCCCGCTGGCGCCGGGCGCGCGCATGCCGCTGGAGTTCGAGCTGGACTATGCCCCCAAGGGCATCTTCGGCCTGGGCCAGGACACGCCGGTGGTGGCCAACGGCACCTTCTTCAACAATACCGTGCTGCCCCACATCGGCTACCAGCGCCAGGCCGAGCTGACCGATCCGCGCGACCGCAAGCGCCACGGCCTGCCGGCGCAGGAACGCGCGCTGCCGCGCGACGATCCGAAAGGCCTGGCCAACAATTATCTCGGCAACGACGCCGACTGGGTCACCTTCGACGCCACCGTCAGCACCAGCGCGGACCAGATCGCGGTGGCGCCCGGCTACCTGGAGAAGGAATGGAAAGCCAAGGGCCGGCGCTACTTCCACTACAAGATGGACAAGCCGATCCTGAACTTCTACGCCTTCCAGTCGGCCCGCTACGCGGTCAAGCACGACTGGTGGCAGGACGTGGGCATCGAGCTCTACTACCACCCCGGCCACGAATACAATCTGGACCGCATGGCCAAGGGCGTGAAGGACGCGCTGGACTACTACAGCAAGAATTACAGCCCCTACCAGCACAAGGTGGTGCGCATCGTCGAGTTTCCGCGCTACGCGGGCTTTGCGCAGTCCTTCCCGAACACCATACCGTACTCGGAAAGCGTGGGCTTCATCGCCAAGGTGGACGACAAGAATCCGAAGGACATCGACTATCCGTTCTACGTCACGGCACACGAAGTGGCGCACCAGTGGTGGGCGCACCAGCTGGTGGGCGGCGACACGCGCGGCGCCACCGTGCTGAGCGAAACGCTGTCCGAATACTCGGCGCTGATGGTGATGAAGAAGCAGTACGGCCCGGACCGCATGCGCCGCTTCCTGCGCTACGACCTGAACCAGTACCTGATGGGGCGCGCGCTGGAGAACAAGAAAGAGCTGCCGCTGGCCGACAACGAGAACCAGCCCTACATCCACTACCGCAAGGGCAGCCTGGCCATGTACCAGCTGCAGGACATCCTCGGCGAGGACAAGGTCAACGCCGTGCTGAAGGGCCTGCTGGCGCAGCACGCCTTCCACGCCCCGCCCTATCCGAGCGTGACGGTGCTGGTGGACGCGCTGCGCCAGATCGCGCCGCCCGAGCAGGCTTACCTGATCGACGACTTGTTCAACGCCATCGTGCTGCACGACAACCGCGCGCTGAGCGCCACGGCACGCAAGCGGCAGGACGGCAAGTACGAGGTGACCTTGAAAGTACACGCGAGCAAGCTGCGTGCGGACGAACTGGGCGCGGAAAAGGAAGTGGCGATCCGCGACCTGATCGACATCGGCGTGGACGACAAGGACGGCAACAGCCTGCTGCGCGAACGCAAGCTGGTGTCGCAGAAGGAAGGCGTGTACACGCTGGTGGTGAACGGCCGGCCGGCCAAGGCCGGCATCGACCCGGACAACAAGCTGATCGACCGCAAGCCCGACGACAACATGATCGCCGTCGAACTCTGATCGCAGTGCGGCGGGCTTACTTCAGCAGGATGGCTTTGCGGTATGGCGCGATGGGCGGTTTGGGGAACTGCACCGAGGCGTAGTTCTGGCGGAAGCAGGCCGCCTTGCTGTTTTCCACGTCGGTGACGGTACTGGTGACTTTGCCGTTCGCGTCCAGCAGCAGCATGATGGTGACCGGATACTTGGACTTGCCATGGCAATTGCCGCGCTCATCGAACTTCTGCGCGTTGTTGTAGGCGATCGATTCATCCTCGTATTTGCTGACCTTGGCGTTCGGGAACTGGGCGTTGAATTTCGCCATCTCGGAGGTGAATTCCGGGTTCTTCGGCGACGGCGCTTCGTCCTGGGCGGCGGTATTGCTGGTCTGCATGGTCTGGCAAGCGGACAGCAGCAGTGCGGCGCCCAGGGCGCTCAGTTTCAGACAGGTATTTCGCATAATTTCTCCCAAAGCATGTAGTTGTTGTCACAGTCTACATACTTCGGGGTTTTTGCAGCGCGCTGCTGCAGAGCTAGCGAATCAGGCGTGCAGGCGCAGCGCCGGCTGACGCGCGGCGCGCGGCGCGGCGGGCACGGCGGCGGAGCTGTGCACGGTCAGCGCCGGCGCATGGCTGTAGCCCTCGGACAGCTTGAACACGCCGACCACGCCGGCCAGCGATTCGGCCTGCTCCTGCAGCGCGCCGGCGGCGGCGGCGGCTTCTTCGACCAGCGCCGCGTTCTGCTGCGTCACGTGGTCCATCTGGATCATGGCCTCGTTCACCTGCTCGATGCCGGCGCTCTGTTCCATGCTGGCAGTGGTGATTTCGCCCATGATGTCGGTCACGCGCTTGATGCTGTCGACCACCTCGCTCATGGTCATGCCGGCCTGTTCGACCAGCTGGCTGCCGGCGTTGACCTTGCCGACCGAGTCGTCGATCAGCGCCTTGATTTCCTTGGCGGCGGCGGCGCTGCGGTGCGCCAGGTTGCGCACTTCGGTGGCCACCACGGCGAAGCCGCGGCCCTGTTCGCCGGCCCGCGCCGCTTCCACGGCCGCGTTCAGCGCCAGGATGTTGGTCTGGAAGGCAATGCCGTCGATGACGCTGATGATGTCCACGATCTTGCGCGACGAGGCGTTGATCGATTCCATGGTGTCGACCACCTGCCCCACCACTTCGCCGCCGCGCTCGGCGACGTGCGAGGCGGCCTCGGCCAGCTGGTTGGCCTGGCGCGCATTGTCGGCGTTCTGTTTCACGGTCGAAGTCAGTTCCTCCATCGACGACGCGGTCTCTTCCAGGCTGCCCGCTTGCTGCTCGGTGCGGGCCGACAAGTCCTGGTTGCCGGCGGCGATCTGGCCGGACGCGGTGGCGATCTGGTCGGTGCCGGCGCGCACTTCGCCGACAATGCGGGCCAGGCCGTCGTTCATGGTTTTCAGCGCCTGCAACAGGCGGCCGGTTTCATCCTTGCTGTCGACCACGATGTCGCTGCGCAGGTCGTTGGAGGCCACGGCACAGGCGATTTCCACCGCGCGGCCCAGCGGCCGGGTGATGCCGCGCGTCAAGCGCCAGGCGCAGACGCCGCCCAGCGCCAGCACCACGGCGGCGAAGGCCAGCATGAAGCTGCGGTTGGCGTGGTATTCGGCGTCGATGCTGGCCGCATTGGCGTCGATGCTGTGGCGCTGCATCACCAGCAGGCCGTTCAACGCATCCAGGTAGGCCTTGCCGTCAGGGATGAAGCGCTGTTCCAGCACGGCGGCGGCTTCCTCGAGTTTGTCTTCCTTTTTCAGCGCCACGATGGCGTCGCGTGAGGATATATAACGCTTGCGTGCCGCCACCATGTCGGCGAACAGCTTCTTCTCCGCATCGCTTTCCAGCAAGGGCTCGACTTTCTTCTGCAGCTCGTTCACTTCGCTGGTGGAAGCGGCGGTGTCGGCGGCGAAGAATGGCCCCAGGCTGGGGTCGCTGGACTTGGAGATCGCGGTGGTGCGGCGCACGCTGGTATGGATCAGCCGGTACCAGTCGGAGATCATGCGCTCCTTGGCCAGCGGCTGCTGCATCATTTCGCTGGTCGCGTCGGCAACCGACTGCATATGGCTCAGGCCGATCCAGGTCATCAGCATAGTGAGCAGCAACACGAGTCCAAAGCCGCCGGCGAGGCGGGTGCCAATTTTCAGGTTGTTCATTTTTTCTCTCAAAAAACTATGTATGGGACACAGGCGGATAAACCGCGCCCCGGCTGAAAACTGGTGCCAGTGCGTCCATGGGAAACTGCGATTGCGACAATGAGACAGCGTGCTGCTGTGGGATAGCGGCACTTGGTATTGATAGAACTGCTAGGGAAGGGCAGGAGTGTAACACGAAGTCGAAAATTAGTGCCTCGTGGAAACTACGTAGATTTTATGCATACGCCTCGAACGCACCCAGCACGGCGCCGTTGAACATGGCGCTGGCGGCCACGCCGGCCAGGTTGGGCCGGGTCTTGAGCACGTCGCCCCAGTAGGACGACAGCGCCGAGGACGGTGAGCTTTGCAGCAGTCCGGCGCCGGTGTACAGCCCGGAATTGAAGGCGCCCGCTTCCAGGCTGGCGGCGATCCGCTGGTTTTGCTGCTGCAGGGCCAGCCCCTGGGTGGAACTGCCGAGCGGCGGCACCGCCACCGGATCGGGCAGCGTACCGGCCTGCAGGATCGAGTCGAGCAAGCCGGACGCCGTGTAGACCTGCGCCGTCGAGTTGTTGCCGCCCAGGGAGGCCACCACGCTGGACTGCGCCGACAGGCTGACCGCGATCGACGGCAGCACAGCGTCCTCCGTGCCGGTCTCCTCGATCGCGGGAGGCTGGTACAGGGAGTAGCTAAGCGGCAATGTTAGCGCGGGGATCATAGCTTCACTATAGTCACCTCGACAGTGAACGCAAGGATGAGCGCTGCTGTACACGGACCGGCCAGCGGGAATACCATTACGGAATGAAAACACTGTTCCTCACAACGTGGCCGCGCGCAGCGGCAGTGACTGCCGTGGCCTGGCCGCTGGCGGCTTCGGCGCTGGCAGCGGGCCCGACTTTCGGCACCCACGGCATGGCGCTGTTCGGCGGCAAGGACGGCTTGTATGCCTCGCATCTGCCGATGTTCCATGCGCCGCACGATTACCAGGTGGTGCTGCAGGTCCGCGTGGCCGATCCCAAACTGGACGCGGCGCTAAAAAAGCGGCTGGATGGCAAAACCGCGCTGTGGACCGTGGCCCCTGAAAAATTCGAGCTGGACCGGCTGGCGCCGGACGCGGCCCATCCATTGCGCCGGTTCAAAGCCCAGCTGGTGCTGGGCCATTTCGAACAAGGCGGCAAGACGCAGTACAGTAATGCAACATTGATAGTGGATAAAGTTTTATTGTTCCGGCAGCTTTCTCCCGACGTAAAAACAAACTCCACGGCAACTTATGTGCAAATAGGCAACGGCAAGCAGCGTTATCTCATCAAGAAGATCGACAGCCGGCCTGATTTGGATCATATTGTTTCTTACCGTGCAGCATCGCATGCGCCCTACGCGTCCCTTACCATCGCCAAGCACGGCATGGCAGAACCGGAAGCCAAGGCACTGGCCGCCGCGCTGCAGGCAGTTCCGTCCGCCATACGCGGCACGGTCTACTTCTCTACCGAAGACTTGCGGTGATGACAGTTCCTGCGATCTACCAAGGCTTGTGGCGACGCACCGGTATCTGGCGCAGCAATGGCACCAGCGACCTGAGCACGCAAGTCTGGTGGTTTCAGTCGGCCAGTTTCCACATCGATTTACGCATCCCCATCGACCGCCCTTCCATGGACAGCCGCGCCCAGCTGGCCGCGCTGGCTCCTGCGCAACTGGCCCGCTTCAGCGCGCAGACCGGCTTCGCCGGGAAGACCGTGGTGGCGGGCGAGCGCTGCGAGTGGCGGCCGGAGATCGCCTTCCCGACCCTGAGCGCCGACCTGGACGCGGGCTGGATGCGCTTCGACAGCGAGGACGCCGTCCACGAAACCGGCATCGACAACAGCTACGAAGAAGACTGGGTACGCATGGCCTCGGCGCCGATGCGCGGCGTGCGGCTCGAATCAACCGGGCCGGCCGGGCCGACGGGAGCGTCGATTGCCTACCTGATCATCGGCGAGCGCTGGATGGCCTGGGCCTGCGGCAGCCCCGCCGACGCCTATTCCCCTTCCGCGCCCGGCTCCGGGTCCTGGAGCGAATTCACCGTGCTGCACAAGGGCGGCGGCTGGCGCGTTGCCGGCTCCAATTGCGCCTGGCAGGAGGGGCTGGACGTGCCCGATGCGGACGCCCTGGCGGCCCAGCCTTTCGCGCTGGCGGACGTCACCACCCTGCCCTTCGCCCCCGGCCACTGGCGCGTTACGGCGCTGGCTTAGGCAGCTGCACCGCCGGGCGCACGCACAGCAGCAGCGCGAACGAACGGCGGCTCAACACATGGCTAAACCCATAGTTCGGTCTGAAAAAGCAATCGAGGACCTTGCCTCCATTGCAGCGTACATTGCCCGCAACTCCTTGGTAGTGCTGCATGGCAGACGCAGCTTGCGGTCGGTGCGAGCACGACTGCAGAAATAAAAACGGGACCCGAAGGTCCCGTTTGCTTATGCCGCCGGTAGGCGCTGATTACTCTGCGGTGGCGGCAGCTTTCTTGGCCGGCGCCTTCTTGGCGGCCGGTTTGGCTGCCGCTTTTTTCGCCGCGGGCTTGGCGGCCGCTTTCTTGGCGGCCGGCTTGGCGGCGGCTTTCTTGGCGGGCGCTGCCGGCGCCGCTGCCGCCTCGCCTTCCGCCCCTTCAGCCGCGTCCGCCTTGCCCGCTTTCGGCTTGGCGCCCGGCTTGGCCTTGCGCTCTTCGAACTCGAAGCTGATCTTGCCGTCCTTGCCCTTGGTCAGGAAGGCCTTGAACGGACGGCGCGTGCGCTGCGACACGAAGCCCGGCAGCAGGTCGGTCTTGCCTTCGTTTAGCAGCTTGCTCATCTGCTCGGGCAGGATTTCCTGCTGCAGGATGATGCGGCCGCTGCGGAAGTCGCAGGTCTTCGGCTTGGCCACGCTGTGCTCGCACACATAGGCCAGACCCATCTCATACACGTTGGCGGCGCATTTCGGGCACGGGCCGACCGGCGTCTGGCCGGTGAAGTCCACGCCTTCGCCGTCCTCGCCTTCCTCGTCGTTCTGGCCGAAGTCGAACTCCAGCTTGAAGTTGCTGATGTCCTCGTCGCGCACGATGCGCAGGATGGCGGCGAAGGGACGGCCCATCTTGGAGCGGAAGCCTTGCAGCGGACCGATGGTGCGCTCTTTCAGCAGCTGCTCCACTTCGGCGATCTCGAACTGGCGGCTGCCCGGCGTTTTGCTCATCGAGAATTCGCACTTGGTGCAGGCGAACCGGCGGTAGTTCTCCTTCACCACGCCGCCGCAGTTCGGGCATGGCGTGGTCAAGGTGGCGTAGTCGCCCGGAATGGTGTCGTTGTCGTATTCCTTGGCGCGCTTGACGATGATTTGCGTCATCTGGGCGATTTCGCGCATGAATTCCTCGCGCGAAATGCGGCCCTTTTCCATCTGCGACAGCTTGTATTCCCATTCGCCGGTCAGCTCGGGGGCGGTCAGTTCGTTCACGCCCAGGCCGCGCAGCAAGGTCATCAGCTGGGAAGCCTTGGCGGTCGGCATCAGTTCGCGGCCTTCGCGCAGCAGGTATTTCTCTCCCAGCAGGCCCTCGATGATGGCCGCGCGCGTGGCCGGCGTGCCCAGGCCCTTGCCGGACATGGCGTCGCGCAGCTCGTCCGAGTCGATCAGCTTGCCCGCGCCTTCCATGGCCGACAGCAAGGTCGCCTCGCTGTAGCGTGCAGGCGGCTTGGTGACCAGGCCATTGGCGGTGACCTTTTCGGTGTGCACCTTCTCGCCCTTGGCGACCGGCACCAGCATGCCGCTGCCTTCCTTGTCGTCGTCGGCGGCCACGTCCTTGCCATAGATGGCCATCCAGCCGGCATTGGTCATGACCTTGCCTTCCGTCTTGAACTGGTGGCCGGACACTTCGGTGTAGCGGGTGGTGACCTGGAACTCGGCGGCCGGGAAGAACACGGCCATGAAGCGGCGCGTCACCAGGTCGTACAGTTTCTGCTCGGGCTCGGACAAATTCTTCGGGGCGATGCCGGTCGGAATGATGGCAAAGTGGTCCGAGATCTTGCTGTTGTCGAAGATGCGCTTGTTCGGCTTGACCCAGCCCTTGGTCAGGATCTGCTTGGCGAAAGTGTGGTAATTGTTGTTCTCGCCCAGCACGCCCAGCACTTCCTTGACGGTGTCCAGATAGTCTTCCGGCAGGTGGCGCGAATCGGTACGCGGGTAGGTCAGCACCTTGTGCTTCTCGTACAGCGCCTGGGCCAGGCCCAGCGTGTTCTTGGCCGAGAAGCCGAAGCGGCCGTTGGCCTCGCGCTGCAGGCTGGTCAGGTCGAACAGGCCGGGCGCCATCGAGGTGGTCGGCTTGGATTCCTCGGTGACGTTGCCCTGCTTGCCCTTGCAGGCCAGCGCGATGCTGTCGGCGGCGGCCTTGGACCACAGGCGCTCGGCGCGCTTCTCCGGATCGTTCTCGTCCTTCTTGAAGCTGGCATCCATCCAGCGGCCTTCGTACACGCCGGCCGCGCAGATGAACTCGGCGCGCACTTCCCAGTAGTCGCGCGAGACGAATTTCTTGATTTTCTCTTCGCGCTCGACCACGATGGACAGGGTCGGCGTCTGCACGCGGCCCACGGTGGTCAGGTAAAAGCCGCCCTCTTTCGAGTTGAACGCGGTCATGGCGCGGGTGCCGTTGATGCCGATCAGCCAGTCCGCTTCCGAGCGGCAGCGCGCGGCGTCGGCCAGCGGCAGCATCTCGTCGTCCGAGCGCAGGTTGCTGAAGCCTTCGCGGATCGCGTTGGGCGTCATCGACTGCAGCCACAGGCGCTGCACCGGCTGCTTGGCCTTGGCGTTCTGCGCGATCAGGCGGAAGATCAGTTCACCTTCGCGGCCCGCGTCGCATGCGTTGATCAGGCCGGTGACATCCTTGCGCTTGATCAACTTGTTGAGCACTTTCAGGCGCGACTCGGTCTTGGCGATCGGGTTCAGCGCGAAGTACGGCGGGATCATCGGCAGGTGCGCGAAGCTCCATTTGCCACGCTTGACGTCGTGCTCTTCCGGCACCGCGATTTCCAGCAGGTGGCCCACGGCCGAGGACAGCACGTATTCGTCGGACTCAAAGTACTCATCGTGCTTGGTAAAGCCGCCCAGCGACTTCGCGATGTCGTTCGCGACAGATGGCTTCTCGGCGATGATGAGGGTTTTGCTCATAGTTTTAGTATTCTCTTGTTTTTTTACTCTGGATTTGGCGCAGCATGCGCATCATACAGAACATTCTTATACCGCATGCCGAACTTTTGCAATCCCGGTATGGCTGCCGCGGTATGGCGGCACGGCACGGCCGCAGCACAGGGTAATCTTGTAGTCTTGCGGCATGCAAGCGGGGAACAACGGGAAGCGGTCAGTGCAGCAGGCGCGGCGTCTGATCTTCGTCGGAACCGAACAGGTCGTCGAACATCAGCGCGTCCGGCTCCTTGCCCTGGCTCCACAGCAGCATCAGGACGATGACCTTGAGCTTGCCCAGCGACACGGGAACTTCATCCAGCGCCAGCGCGCGTTCAATGACGATTTCACGCTGCAGCGGCGACAGCACCTGGGCGCTTTCAAGGAACTGGATGAAGCCGATGGCGGCGGTGCCCAGCGCGTCCCGCTCCTCCTCCACATAGTAGCGGGTGCCGGTGGACGCGGCCGTCAGCGATTGCTCGACCCCGGCCATTTCATTCAGGTCGGTCAGCCAGACCAGCGCCTCGGATATCTCCTCGTCGTCGAAACCGACGGCCGACAGTTTCCTTGCCAATGCGGCCGGTTCCGGGCACGCATCGGGGCGGTAATAAGTCTCGTAGAGATAAACAAGGATGTCGAACATGGCGCTACTCTAACAGTTAAGAACGGCGAAACACAAGCCCTGCACCGCATCGTTACGGCCGCTGCCGGGTCAGGCGCTGAAAAATTCCTCCCGGCAAACGCTCGACCAGCCCGGCCAGTTCCAGCGCCAGCAGATGGCTGTGCGCGTCGGCGGCGGACAGGCCGGCGCGCAGCGCCAGGGCGTCGGCGTTGGCCGGGTCGTGGCCGAGTGCGGTCAGCACCGCGTCGAGTTCGGCGCGCAGCTGGGCGGTGACCTGCAGCCGCTCGGCGCCGGCGCCGGTCGGCGCTTCCGGCAGCAAGTCTTCCAGCACGTCGGCGGCGGACTCGGCCAGCTTGGCCTTGCATTCGCGTATCAGCGCATTGCAGCCCTTGCTCAGCGTAGCATGGATGGAGCCGGGCACGGCGAACACGTCGCGCCCCTGGTTCAGGGCATAGCGCGCCGTGATCAGCGAACCGGACTGCGCGGCCGCCTCGATCACCAGCACGCCGCGCGCCAGGCCGCTGATGATGCGGTTGCGGCGCGGAAAGTTGTCCGGTAGCGGCGCGGTGCCCAGCGGATACTCGCTGACGATGCAGCCTTCGGCAGCGATGCGCAGCGCCAGCTCGCGGTTACGGGCCGGATACAGGCGGTCGATGCCGGTGCCCACCACCGCCACCGTGCCGCCCCCGGCCGGCCCGGCGGCCAGCGCGCCGGCGTGCGCGGCCGCGTCGATGCCCAGCGCCAGCCCGGAGGCCACCGTCAGTCCGGACGCCGCCAGCGCCTCGGCAAAGCGGTCCGCGTTGGCCACGCCCTGCGCGCTGGCGTTGCGGCTGCCGACGATGGCAACAGATGGCTGGTACAACAACGCGCGCCGCCCCCTTGTATACAGTAGCAGCGGCGCGGCCGGAATGTTGCGCAACTGGGACGGGAAGGCCGGGTCGTCCAGCGCCATCAGCTGGTGGCCGGGCAACTCCAGCCAGCGCAGCGCGGCCTCGGCCAGGCCGGCGCACTCGTCCAGCAGCGCCGGCGGCGGGCGGCGCAACGCCTGCACGGCGGCCGGCACCAGCTTGTCCGCCAGCACCTCGGACAGCACGCTGCCCAGCGCGGCGGGATCGGCCTCGAAAACGCGGTCGGGATGTTGCAGTTCAGCTATCAGCGCAGCAGCGGCGGTGACGCCGACACCGGGCGTCAACTGCAGACGCAGCCAGCTGGCCAGGGCGCGGGCACTGAGCGGCTGCGGGCGGGGGGTGGGGGTATCCGTGGCTTGCACGGCGGGGTTTACTCCGGCGATTTGGCGACGTCGCCCACTTCCACTGGCGCCGTGACCTGCATGATCAGGCCGTACGAAATATGCTTGAACACGCGGAAGATAAACAAGCTGCCCACTTCCTCGTCCGGCAGCTTGACCTGCGGCTTGCCCAGGTTGTGCCAGCCTTTGCTGGCGCCCGGATCAGTCACCGTCTGTCCCTTATGGTACAGCTGCAGCACGGAGCCGATATCGAGTCCGTCAAGCTTTCCGCGATTAATACTGACAACCTGGTTCTGGCCGGCGTGGCTCACGCCGCCGTAAATCGCCACCACGGCGGCGTCCACCTGGCGCTCCGGCGGGTGCGGCACATAATTCTGCATCGGCGTGGGCGGCGCCTGCATCAGCAAATCGCCCTTGCCCATTTCTTCCTTGGCCGTGGCCACCATGAAGGTGTGCACTTCGGAGCCGGGCTTGGCGGCCGTCACCAGCTTGAGCGTGCCTAAATAGAAAGCTTCCTGGCCGATCACGGCCTTGGTGACCGGATCCTTCAGCGGTTTGCCCGGACGGAACACCTGGAACGAGGTGCCGCCCTTCAGGTCGCCGCGCACATAGGCTTTTTCATCCTTGCCCAGGAAAACATGGCCCTCCTGCGCCGCAATGATGCGCGGTGCGTTCTGCAACTCGTCTTCCTCGATAATCAGCGGCTGGGTCAGGAAGGGTTCGATGTCGCCGGTGGGGATGGATTGCACGGCGTCCTTGCCCAGGCCCTCCATGCGCAGCTGCGGCGACAGGCGCAGCGCGGACGGATCGCCGGATCCGCTGCCGCCGCCGGCGCCCACCCGGTTGCCCAGGCGCAAGCGGCCTGCGGCGCGGTCCAGGTAGACGATCTGGCCCGGGTAGATCCAGTGGGGATTGCGGATTTCGTCGCGGTTCATGCCCCACACCTGGGGCCAGCACCACGGCCGCTCCAGGAACTTGCCGGAGATATCCCACAGGGTATCGCCCTTGACCACCACGTGCTGGTCCGGCGCGTTGGGCCGGAATTCGCAGTTCATGGCCTGCGCCGAGGCTGCCGCTGCACCGGAAATGAGCGTCGCGATCAACAGGCGTGCGCCGACTGTGCTAAAATTTTTCATTGAGATGTCCGTTAAAGGCGGGCATGGACGAAAGGCTGGATCGCGACCTGAAGGTTGCCCTGCTGAATCAAATTCTGCCCATAATACCCTGAACTAGCAAGAGAAACCACGCTGCGCAGCAGGGTGCGCCTGTTGCATTTTTAAGTCACACGACCAATCCGCATGTCCATACTGAATATCCTCCGCTATCCCGACCCGCGCCTGCACAAGATCGCGCAGCCTGTCACCGCCTTCGATGCGCGCCTGGCCAAACTGGTCGGCGACATGGCCGAGACCATGTACGACGCACCCGGCGTCGGCCTGGCCGCCACCCAGGTGGACGTCCATGAGCGCGTTGTCGTCATCGACATCACCGAAGACAAGAGCAACCTGATCGCCTTCATCAACCCGGAAATCATCTGGGCCAGCGAAGAGCGCCAGGTGTACGACGAGGGCTGCCTGTCCGTGCCCGGCGTGTACGACGGCGTGGAACGCCCGTCCCAGGTGAAAGTGCGCGCCTTCGACATCAAGGGCGAACAGTTTGAACTGGAAGCGGACGGCCTGCTGGCCGTGTGCATCCAGCATGAAATGGACCACCTGGTGGGCAAGGTGTTCGTGGAATACCTGTCGCCGCTGAAGCGCAACCGCATCAAGACCCGCATGATCAAGGAAGAACGCGGGCTGCAGCGCGAAAAAGCGCTGCGCGAGCAAGGCCGCCGCATCTGACGCACCACTCCCCCCACATGGCCGGCACAGTCCGGCCATGTTAGCTTAGTGCCACCTCAAGAGGAAAAAACATGAAAATAATCTTCGCGGGCACACCCGAATTCGCAGCCGTTGCGCTGCAAAGCCTGCACGAGGCGGGTTTCGAGATCCCCCTGGTGCTGACACAGCCCGACCGCCCCGCCGGACGCGGCATGCATCTGCACCCGTCCGCCGTCAAGCAGTACGCGGTGGCGCACCAGATCCCGGTCGCGCAGCCGCTGTCGCTGCGCATGGACAGCAAAGACCCGCAGCGCGCCGCCGAAGCGAAGCGAGCCCACGAGCTGCTGCTGGCCACCGACTACGACGCCATGGTGGTGGCCGCCTACGGCCTGATCCTGCCGCGCAGCACGCTGGACATCAAGCCTTGCATCAACATCCACGGTTCGCTGCTGCCGCGCTGGCGCGGCGCGGCGCCCATCCACCGCGCCATCGAGGCCGGCGACGCGGAAACCGGCGTCACCATCATGCAGATGGAAGAAGGCCTGGACACCGGCCCCATGCTGCTGATCGAGCGCCTGCCGATCGGCCCGCAGGACAGCACCGGCGTGCTGCACGACAAGCTGGCGGCGATGGGCGCGCGCATGGTCGTCAAGGTGATGCGCAAGATGGAACAAGGCGTGGTGGAAGCGGTACCGCAGCCGGAAGCGGGCGTCAGCTACGCCGCCAAGATCAGCAAGGAAGAAGCGGCGCTGGACTTTTCCCAGTCCGCGCGCGAGATCGGCCGCAGGATCCGCGCCTTCAATCCCTTCCCCGGCGCGCACGGCGAGGTGAACGGCGTGACCATCAAGCTGTGGGGCGCCGAAGTGCTGGACGCCGACAGTTCCGCCCCGGCCGGCCAGGTGCTGGCGGCCGACGCGCAGCACGGCATCGTGGTCGCTTGCGGCGGCGGCGGTTCGCTGCGCCTGACCGAGCTGCAAAAGCCGGGCGGCAAACGCCTGCCGGCGGCCGAGTTCATCAAGGGCTTCGCGCTCGACGGCTTGCGCTTTGCCTAGGCAGTGAGCACGAAGTTGGCTGAGCCGGCGCGCATCGACCAGTTGGCTGCGCTGCGCGCCCTGCGCCGCGTGGTCGAACTGGGCAGCTTCACGGCTGCCGCCGAGGCGCTCGATCTCAGCCACACCGCCGTCTCGCGCCAGATCAAGCAGCTGGAGGCCCACCTCGGCGCGCAGCTGCTGAACCGCACCACGCGCCGCTTCGCCCTCACCGACGCCGGCAAGCAATACTACGAAGCCAGCCGCCAGATTCTCGACGCGCTGGACGACGCGGACCGCGCCGTCGGGCAGCACCAGGCGCGCCCGTCCGGCAGCCTGCGCATCAACGCGCCGATGGCCTTCGGCACGCTGGAACTGGCCGGCTGGCTGCCCGCCTTCATCGCGCAATATCCCGACCTGACAGTGGACCTGGTCTGCAACGACCGCATCGTCGACCTGATCGAAGACGGCTTCGACGTCGCGCTGCGCCTGACGCGCGGCCTGCCGGACTCCACGCTGGTGGCAAAAAAACTGGCCGACAGCCCGCTGCTGCTGGCCGCCAGTCCCGCCTACCTGAAACAGCACGGCACGCCGCGCACGCCCGCCGAGCTGGCGCGGCACAACTGCCTGGCCTACACCCAGGCGCAACAGCCGCGCGTCTGGACTTTCAGCAGCCGCAGCGGCGGCGAGGAGACCGTGAGCGTGCAAGGCAAGCTGCAAGCCAACACCAGCGTTGCCCTGCGCGCGGCCGCGCTGGCAGGCCTGGGCATCATCAACGCCGCGGCCTTCATTGTGCACGAGGACGTGCAGCGCGGCGCCTTGACCGCGCTGCTGCCGGACTACCCGCAGCGCCCCCGGGAACTGTACGCGCTCTACCCGCAGAGCCGCCACCTGTCGCCGAAAGTGCGCGCCTTCATCGACTTCGCGGCCGCCCGCTACCGCGAACGCGGCTGGGCTTGAACGCCGCCATCGGCGTTATGGCGTTGATGCGCGCGCATATGGCGCACGCAGCAGTTGCTTCATGCGCTGCAAACCATCCGGGCCTTAGGTTGCAACCATGCGAACAATCAAGCGGGGGGCGACTCCATGGCCTTCTTCACCGCGCGGTACTGCTGGGTGAGGCCGCCGTAGCCCCAGGCGGCGGGGCGGGCGTCGTCGATGTGGACGTAGCTCACGTCGTGCAGCGGGCCGAGCAGGCCGGCCATTTCTTCGAATACCGCCTTGATGTAGGCCGCCTTCTCAATCGCCGTGTTGGTCTCGTCGGTGATTTTGATGTCGAGGAAGAAGCTGGCCTTCTCCTGCTGCGCCAGCGACTGCTCGCCGATGTACCAGTGCTGCGGCGGCACATGCGAGATGGCGATGGAGGTCAGCGGCTGCGCCTTGTGCAGAATGTCGTTGGTCAGGCGCAGCAGGATGGCGGCGGCGCGCTGCGATTGTTCGGCGCTGGCGTTGTTGGCCGGCGTGGACAGGGTGAGGTTCAGGATGGGCATGGTGCTACTCCTTTAGGATCGGGTTAAGGTGTAGCCATCGTAGGCGTCCTTCTCCAACCGCACCAGCCGCGCGGGCGCACATGATTTGTGCGTGCGGCGCACATAGGCGGCTTACGCGCGAGGCGCCAGGCCGCCCTACGGTTTGAGCTGGCGGATGGGGGAGACGCGGGGGAAGACGTGGCGCTGGCTGCGCACTTCCCTGTTCCAGTCCTGGTTGGCCCGGTGCAGCGCCGCGTCGTAGTAGCCGCGCCCATGGTCCAGGTGCAGGCTGACGATGGAGTGCCGCGCGCGCACGCCGCGCACGCCGATGTTGTTCAGCCGCAGGCCCATGTTCAGGTCTTCACCGCCGTAGGCCATGCTTTCGTCGAAGCCGCCCACTTCCAGCACGTCGTGCCGGAAGGCGCAGCTGTTGGCGCCACTGAAGGCGTTGCGCGGCGACAGGAAATCGTAGAAGCGCTGCAGGCGCGGATTGCGCAGCAGGCGGTTGCGGCTCTTGTCGAAGCCCGGGATGGCGCTCAGGAAGTCGTAGTCGAACAGGCGCTGGTCCAGGATCGCCGGCCGCAGGTCGTTATTCAAATGATACGCCTCCGGCACGCTGATATGGCTGCCGCCCGCCAGGAAGGCGCCCGGACGGCTCAGGCGAAGATAAGTCTCGACAAAATCGTCGCGCGGAACGCAGTCGCCGTCGGTGAACAGCAGCAGGTCGCCGCCGGCCTTGAGGATGGCCTGGTTCAGGGCACGGCACTTGCCGAAGCCCCGGTGCTCCTGGGTCAGGTGCAGCAGCGGCAGGTCCAGGTGGCGGCAATTGGCCACCGCCTCGGCGATCTCGGGGAACTCGCCGTCCTGCGAAACGATGATTTCGTCCGGCATGCGGGTCTGGGCGGCGTAGCCGGTCAGGACAAACTCCATTTCACGGCGCTTTTTGTGCGCGGAGATGATAACGGTGATCTTCATGCACGCAATGGTACCGGAACAACGGCCATATTGCTGCGGCTTATACCGCCGTTGCTGCAATGCCGTATAATTTTAGACCCGGTATTGCATGCACAGCATCCCTCCAGCCACGTCGCGAAAGTACGAAATGAACAACAAAGCCAGCCAGCCACGCTATTCCAAGACCGAAGCCCAATTGCGCGACATGCTCGCCAAGCGCATCATGTTCCTGGACGGCGCGATGGGCACCATCATCCAGCAGTACAAGCTGGATGAAATGGCTTACCGCGGCGGCCCTTCCGGCCGCTTCGCCGACTTCGCTGCGCCCGCCGACAGCGGTGCGCGCGAGCTGTTCGTCAAGGGGAACAACGAGCTGCTGACGCTGACGCAGCCGCAGGTGATCCAGGAAATCCATGAGCGCTACCTGGCCGCCGGCGCCGACCTGATCGAAACCAACACCTTCGGCGCCACCTCCATCGCGCAGGACGACTACCACATGGGCCACCTGGCCTACGAGATGAACGTGGAAGCGGCCAGGCTGGCGAAAGCCGCCACCGCCAAGTACAGCAGCGCCGACAAGCCGCGCTTCGTGGCCGGCGCCCTCGGACCGACCCCGAAGACCGCCTCCATCTCGCCGGACGTGAACGACCCCGCCGCCCGCAACGTGACCTTCGATCAGCTGGTGGCCGCCTACTACGAGCAGGTGCGCGGCCTGGTGGACGGCGGCTCCGACGTGCTGCTGGTGGAAACCATCTTCGACACGCTGAACTGCAAGGCGGCGCTGTTCGCCATCGACCAGTATTTCGAAGAACGCCCGGAGCAGGAGCGCCTGCCGCTGATGATCTCGGGCACCGTGACCGACGCCTCCGGCCGCATCCTGTCCGGCCAGACCGTGCCGGCCTTCTGGAATTCGGTGCGCCACGCGCGCCCGCTGACCATCGGCCTGAACTGCGCGCTGGGCGCGGCCCTGATGCGCCCCTACGCCGAAGAGCTGTCGCAGATCGCCGACACCTTCGTCTGCATCTACCCGAACGCCGGCCTGCCCAACCCGATGAGCGACACCGGCTTCGACGAACTGCCGGCCGACACCTCGGCCCTGCTGCGCGAATTCGCCGACGCCGGCTTCATCAACGTGGCCGGCGGCTGCTGCGGCACCACGCCGGACCACATCGCCGCCATCGCCGCGCTGCTCAAGGACACCAAGCCGCGCGCGCTGCCGGAAGTGAAAGTGGCGCAGCGCCTGTCCGGCCTGGAGCCGTTCACCATCGACGACGACTCGCTGTTCGTCAACGTGGGCGAGCGCACCAACGTCACCGGTTCGAAAGCGTTCGCGCGCATGATCCTGAACGAGCAGTACGACGAGGCGCTGTCGGTGGCGCGCCAGCAGGTGGAAAACGGCGCCCAGGTGATCGACATCAACATGGACGAGGCGATGCTGGACTCGCTGGCCGCCATGACGCGCTTCCTGAACCTGATCGCTTCCGAACCGGACATCTCGCGCGTGCCCATCATGATCGACTCCTCCAAGTGGGACGTGATCGAGGCGGGCCTGAAGTGCGTGCAGGGCAAGTCCATCGTCAACTCCATCTCGATGAAGGAAGGCCTGGAGGAGTTCATCCGCCAGGCCAAGCTGTGCCGCCGCTACGGCGCCGCCGTGATCGTCATGGCCTTCGACGAGAAGGGCCAGGCCGACACCTTCGAGCGCAAGATCGAGATCTGCGAACGGGCCTACAAGGTGCTGACCGAGCAGGTGGGCTTCCCGCCGGAAGACATCATCTTCGATCCGAACATCTTCGCCATCGCCACCGGCATCGAGGAGCACAACAACTACGCGGTGGACTTCATCAACGCCACGCGCTGGATCAAGGACAACCTGCCGCACGCGAAGATCTCCGGCGGCGTGTCCAACGTGTCGTTCTCCTTCCGCGGCAACGACCCGGCGCGCGAAGCGATCCACACCGTGTTCCTGTACCACGCCATCAAGGCCGGCATGACCATGGGCATCGTCAACGCCGGCATGGTGGGCGTGTACGACGACCTGCCGGCCGAGCTGCGCGAGCGCGTGGAAGACGTGGTGCTGAACCGCCGCGAAGACGCCACCGAGCGCATGATCGAAATCGCCGGCACGCTGAAGGCCGGCGGCAAGGCGCAGGAGCAAAACCTGGAATGGCGCAACGCCATCGTCGAGAAGCGCCTGGCGCACGCGCTGGTGCACGGCATCACCCAGTTCATCACCGACGACACCGAAGAGATGCGCCAGCAGGTGCTGGCCTCCGGCGGCCGCCCGATCCACGTGATCGAAGGCCCGCTGATGGACGGCATGAACATCGTCGGCGACCTGTTCGGCCAGGGCAAGATGTTCCTGCCGCAGGTGGTGAAATCGGCGCGCGTGATGAAGCAGGCCGTGGCCCACCTGATTCCCTACATCGAAGAGGAAAAGCTGGCCGAGGAAAAGCGCACCGGCATCGTCGCCAAGCCGAAGGGCAAGATCGTCATCGCCACCGTCAAGGGCGACGTGCACGACATCGGCAAGAACATCGTCTCGGTGGTCCTGCAGTGCAACAACTTCGAAGTGGTGAACATGGGCGTGATGGTGCCCTGCTCCGAGATCCTGGCGCGCGCCAAGCTGGAGAACGCCGACATCATCGGCCTGTCCGGCCTGATCACGCCGTCGCTGGAAGAAATGGCCCACGTGGCCAAGGAAATGCAGCGCGACGAGCACTTCCGCATGATGAAGATCCCGCTGCTGATCGGCGGCGCCACCACCAGCCGCGCCCACACGGCGGTGAAGATTTCGCACAACTACGAAGGCCCGGTGGTGTACGTGCCGGACGCGTCGCGTTCCGTGTCGGTGGCGCAGTCGCTGCTGACGCCGGAAAGCCGCGACCAGTACATCGCCGAGATCGAGCAGGACTACGTGCGCATCCGCGAGCAGCACGCCAACAAGAAGGCGCTGCCGACCGTGTCGCTGGCCGCCGCGCGCGCCAACAAGGCCAAGCTGGAATTCGCGCCCGTGAAGCCGAAGTTCATCGGCCGCCGCGTGTTCAAGAACGTCGACCTGGCGCTGCTGGCCAACTATATCGACTGGGGCCCGTTCTTCCAGACCTGGGACCTGGCCGGCCCCTTCCCCGCCATCCTCACCGACGAGGTGGTGGGCGAAGCGGCCAGCAAGGTGTTCGAGGAAGGCCAGGCGCTGCTGAAGAAACTGATCGACGGCCGCTGGCTCACCGCCAACGGCGTGGTCTCGCTGCTGCCTGCCAACAGCGTCAACGACGACGACATCGAGGTCTACACCGACGACGAGCGCAACACCGTGGCGTTCACCTACTACGGCCTGCGCCAGCAGGGCGTCAAGCCGATCATCGACGGCGTGCAGCGCCCCAACCAGTGCCTGGCCGACTTCATCGCGCCCAAGCTCATTGATGGCAAACCTTCCGGCGTCAAGGACTACATCGGCATGTTCGCCGTGACCTCCGGCCTGGGCATCGAGAAGTACGAGCAGCGCTTTGAAGACGCGCACGACGACTACTCGTCCATCATGCTGAAAGCCCTGGCCGACCGCCTGGCCGAGGCGTTCGCCGAATACATGCACGAGCGCGTGCGCAAGGACCTGTGGGGCTACGCCGCCGCCGAAACGCTGAGCAACGAGCAGATGATCGCCGAAGAATACGCCGGCATCCGTCCCGCGCCAGGCTATCCGGCCTGCCCGGAGCACACGGTCAAGGCCGACATGTTCAAGGTGCTGCAGGCCGAAGAGATCGGCATGGAGCTGACCGAGTCCTTCGCCATGTTCCCCGGCGCGGCCGTGTCCGGCTTCTACTTCGCGCATCCGCAGTCGAAGTACTTCACCGTCGGCAAGATCGGCAGCGACCAGTTCGAAGACATGGCGGCCCGCCGCAAGATCGACAAGGCGGAACTGGAACGCTACCTGGCGCCCAACCTGTAAAAAAACGGGAACCTTTTGACCGCTGCGATGGCCTAAGCATGGAGCTAACCACTTCAATGGAGGCCATATGGAAAACAAGGTTGCAATCAAGCGCTGGCAGGATCAGCTGATCCTGCTGCTCGGCTTGTGGCAGTTCATAACGCCCTGGGTGTTTGACTACGGCATCCCGTCCCGGCTGGCGTGGAATGCCTTCATCACCGGGGCCGTGATGGCGGTGCTGGCGGCATTTGACCTGTACAAGACGTATTTCTGGGCCGTGGTGCTGAACCTGCTGGTCGGCATCTGGGTGGCCGTGTCGCCCTGGGTGCTGGCGCGCGCCGAGCAAGTCGCCGTGCCGCAGACGGCGATGTGGAACAACCTCAGCGTCGGCCTGGCGGTTGCCGTGCTGGCGCTGTGGGAAATGCGCACCGATCCGGAGCTGCGCACGCACTGGCCGGGCGCGGCGCATCCATGACGCTGGCCGGGCTTGGCGGGTGAGCGCGTGAGCGCGCAACCCGCCGGCCCTTAATGCGGGTCGCGGCGGAATTTCCAGATAGCGAGGCCGGCAAACACAGCGGCAAAGGCAAGCTGAACCGCCATCGGCCCGAGCGCGCCTTCCATGCCCAGGCCGCGCCACGTCACCGCGTCAAAGCCATCCACCGCCCAGCGGGTGGGGATGGCGAACGTCAGCTGCTGCATCCACGCCGGGAACACGAAAGACGGCACCCAGGCGCCGCCCAGCATGACCAGGATCAGTGTGGCGAACACGGCGATGCCGCGCGCCGCTTCCGGCGTTTTGCCGAAGGCGGCAATCAGCAGGCCGAAGCCGGCCGTCATCAGCGCGAAGCACAGGCCCACGCCGATGAAACCCAGTGGATTGGCGATCTGCACCTTGAAGATCAGCATGGCGCACAAGAAGATCGCCGCCAGCAGGCCGCTGGCGATCAGGGCGGCCGAGACCGCGCGCGCCAAGAGCACCGACGTCAGCGATACGGGCGCGGCCAGCAGGCGGTTCCAGATGCCCATGCGGCGCGCCAGCAGGATGCCGATGCCCATGTCCACGCCCATGAACAGGATGAATTGCACGCTCATGCCGGCGAAGGAGTGCGCGTAGCCATTGTATTTGGGGCCGGAGCTGAGGGCCTGGTCCCTGGTGGCATAGGGCATGCTGAGGCCGGCTTTGGCCTGCTCGCCGTTTGCGCTGGCTGGCACCGGCCCGGCCTGCTGAAACTTGCGCACGCTGGCCAGCATGTCGCGCAGCGCGGCGCGGTCCTGGCCTTGCGCGGCCTCCTGCTCCAGCTGTTTCAGGCTGGTGTCCATGAGTTTCTCGCCGCTCTGGCCGCCGAACATCTCGGCGCTGACGACCTGCATGACCTGCTGCGTCAGCATGCCCTTCACCATGGCCAGCGCAGTCGATTGCGACGGGTCGTAGAATACCGGAATCTCCGGCTTGCCTGCCACGTTGAACAAGGCCTGGCCAGCGGCGTCGCCGAAGCCAGGCGGGATCAACACGGCCACCGTCAGCTTGCCCGAGCGGACCCGCGCTTGCGCCTCTTCCAGCGGCAATTCGATGATGCGCAGCGCTGCATCCGCCTTCAGGCCGCCGGCAATCTTGGCGCCTATCGCGCTGCCGTCCTGCAGCACCAGGCCGACGTCGATCTTGCCGGTGTTGGCATCGCCGCCGCCGCCGAACAGCGAGCCGAAGAAGGCGGCCAGCACAATGGGCAGCATCAGGTTGATCAACAGCGCCCGCTTGTCGCCGAGGTAAAGGAGGAGGTCTTTGCGGACCAGTGCGAGGAAGGCTGTCATGGTTAGTCGCGCAGGCTGCGGCCGGTGAGGTTGAGGAAGATGTCTTCAAGATTGGTCTTGGCGGTGGCGAAGTGCTGCAGCGCGCAGCCTTGCGCGTCCAGCCAGGCCAGCACTGAGGCGGCGTGCGACGTGGCGGCGAGGCCGATTTCCAGCACCGGCCCGGCGCCGGATGGGCCGCTGGCGCCGGCGGGGTTGGCGTTCGCGTCGGCGCCGGCCGCGCGGCCCGGCTCGCGCACTGCGCCCACGCCGGGCAGGCCGCGCAGGCCGGCCAGCAGTTCGGCCATGCGGGCCGGCGGCAACGGCCGCGCCAGCTCGGCGCGCAGCGCGGCTTGCGCGGGCAGGCGGCGGTACAGGTCGGCCGGGCTTTCGTCGGCCAGCACCCTGCCGTGGTCGATGATCACGATGTGGTCCGCCAGCCGTTCCACTTCTTCCATGTAGTGGCTGGTGTAGATCAGCGCCATGCCCCCGGCCTTGAGCGCGTCCAGCGTGTCAAAGATGGCGTTCCGGCTCTGCGGGTCGACGCCGACGGTGGGCTCGTCCAGGATCAGCAGTTTAGGCTGGTGCAGCAGCGCGGCGGCGATGTTCAGGCGGCGCTTCATGCCGCCGGAGAAAGTCGCGGGCTTGTCCTTGGCGCGGTCGGCCAGGCGTACCAAGTCCAGTGCCTGCGCGCAGCGCGCCTGGAGCAGCGCGCCCTTCAGGCCGTACAGCGCGCCGAACAGCTTGAGGTTCTCGATGGCGGACAAGTCTTCGTACAAGGCCAGGTCCTGCGGCACCAGGCCGAGCGTGAGCTTGGCGCCGTTCTGGCCCTGGGCCATGGGCTGCCCTTCCAGGTCGACACTGCCGCCGTCGCTGCGCAGCAGGCCGCAGATCATGCTGACCGTGCTCGATTTGCCGGCGCCATTGGGACCGATCAGCCCCACGGCCTGGCCGTGCTTCACCTGGAAAGAGACGCCGTCGACCGCCAGGCGGCCGCCGTAGGATTTGCTGAGTTGATTGACGCGGAGCAGGACGGTGGACATGGCGCATTGCGATCCGTTGAAAGAATCGCAAGCGTATCCCGTCTCTTATCCTTCTAGCAAGTGACAAGTGTCATGACTTGCCGTGACATATCACAGCGCGTAGCGCACCACGTTGTCGCTCCATTCGAAGGCGGCCATTTCCAGCTCCACCAGTTCGTCCGTGGACACGGCCAGGTCGCGCAGCGTGGGCACGATCTTGTGTTCCATGTCTTCGATCTGTTCGATGCATTCGGCCAGCTTGAGCAGGTCGCCGAAGAAGCCGCCGCGGAACATCAGCGCATCCTGCACTTCGTCGCTGACGGGGATCTGCGCCAGGATGTCGGACATCGGAATGCCGAACAAGGTGTCCATCAGCGACATGATGCCGACCGTGAAGGCGATGTCGGCCGCGTGGCGCTGGCTGGGACGCAGCTTGTGCGCCAGCAGTTCCAGCAGCCTGCCGCGCGTGGTGGCCAGCATCAGCAATGGCGTCATGCTGTGGCCGCGCTTGCTTGGCTCGGCGTACAGCATGATCTGCAGCCAGCGCTGCAACTGGCGGCGGCCCAGGATGGTGACGGCCTGGCTCAGCGAATCGATGCGCTGGCGCGCGCCCACGGCCGGCGTGTTCACCAGGCGCAGCAGGTTCAGCGCCAGCGACACGTCGCGCTTGATGGCGCGCTCGATTTCCAGGTTGTCGGCCTCGGAGGTGACCAGCGTCATCAGCTCCATCACGGCCAGCTGCGACGGCGACAGCTTCTTGCCGCTCATGATGACCGGCTTGGCGAAATAATAGCCCTGGAAATAGTCGAAGCCCAGGTCCAGGCAGTTCTTGAATTCCTCGCGCGTTTCGACCTTCTCGGCCACCAGCTTCTTGCCGTCCTGCTTGAAGCGCGGCGCCAGCTTCATCAAGGTGGGCAGCGGCGTGCTGCGCATGCTCATCTTCACGTACTCGATCATCGGCAGCAGGGTCTGCACGTTGTCGGTTTCGGCCGTGACGTCGTCCAGCGCGAAGCTGAAGCCATGGCTCACCAGCTCGGCCATGCGGCTCAGCACCGGCGGCGTCGCTTCCATGGTTTCGACGATTTCCAGCACCACTTTCTCGCGCGGCAGGAAGCCGAAGATGTCGCTCATGATGACGTCGGCATCGACGTTGACGAACCCGAGCGCATCGCCTATCACCTTTTCCATGCCCAGCTGGGAAGCGTGGGCGATGACGGTGGCGGTGGCGCCGATGTCGCTGGTGATGTTGGCCGGCCCCACGGGCGCGTTGCGGAACAGCAGTTCATAGCCGAACAGTGCCTGGTTGCGGTCCAGCATCGGCTGACGGCCAAGGTAGAACTCGCGCACGCGCAGGCTCTTGGAAGTTGTATCGTTGGTCGAAAGGTCGATCATGGAGGGTCATCTCTGTTCGGTGGTGCCCAAAAGGCAACTAACCCGCTGTTTCACGCGGTTTATCCTGATATTTTGGCATCATTTGCACAGCTTGTCTCGGACAATTTTAGTGAACCCTGGGCATCAGGTATGCCATCCAGAAATACTTTGAGTTCACCGGGAGCAAAGGCGGTCCACTGCTCATTGGTGGTGAGCGGCTGGGTGACGATGATGGCAACCCGGTCGTCTGGCGTGGTGACCTCGGAAAAGTCCACGCTGACGTCCTCGTCGGACAATTCGGCGGTCACGAAGGGATACTGGCGCACCAGGTAGTACAGCTGGGTGGAGCAATGCGCATACAGTTCGTTGCCGCTGGAGAGCATCATATTGAAGGTGCCGTGCGCGGCGATTTCCTGTACCAGTTCCTGCAGCACGGCGCGCAAGGCGTCGCGCCCGGGCTGGACGTCGCCGAAGCGGGCCCGCAGGGTTTGCAGGATGTAGCAGAAGGCGCGCTCGCTGTCGGTGTTGCCGACCGGGCGAAAGGCGCCGTCCAGCACCGGATGGAATTGCTTCAGGTCGCCGTTGTGCGCGAACACCCAGTAGCGGCCCCACAGCTCGCGCACGAAGGGATGGCAGTTTTCCAGCGCCACCTGGCCTTGCGTGGCCTTGCGGATGTGGGCGATGACGTTGCGCGACTTGATCGGATAACGCTTGATCAGCTCGGCGATCGGGGATGCGATGGCGGCCTGGTGGTCGACGAAGAGGCGCACGCCGGCGCCCTCGAAAAAGGCGATGCCCCAGCCGTCATGGTGGGTATCGGTGCGGCCGCCGCGCATGGCGAAGCCGGTGAAGCTGAACACAATGTCGGTCGGGACATTGCAGTTCATGGCTAGTAATTGGCACATAGTAAGGGGAAATCTGCGACAGACTCCCACCTTACCATGCCTGCAGCCTTTAATGCAGCAGCACGGGCTGGCTCATCAGGGACTCGTAGCTGCCGAGGAATTCATCGATTTCCTCCATGGTGGGCTCGCTGGCGATCAGCTGGTTGACGTCGCGCCGGAAGCTTTGCGCCAGCACGCCCGCGATGAAGATCTCGCGCTTGCAGCCTTTATCGACAATTTCATAGCCGCCAAAGCGCAGGGCTTCCAGGTCGCGGTCCGCACCGAATTCAACCACGCTGTACTGCTCGCTGTTGTAGATAAGGTTCATTTTGCTTCCTTCACGCTTGGGGCGGAAGCTGGGATTGTTCCGCCGGTCCATATTGAAGTGGGGACCGGACGCCGCTTTTCAAGCCTAGGCTTGCAAATCGGCAGCCAGGTCCAGCAAGTCGCCATACGGAGCCGCGAGCAGCATGCTGCGCAACTGGTCCACGTGCTCCGCGTTTGCCAGGCTGATGAACAGCTGCGCTGGCGGACGGCGCAGCAGACGGTTCAATGTTACCCGCAAAACGAGATTTCCTGCGCAGCACAGGCAACCGGGGGCAATCCGCAGGACTTGCAGGCCGGTTTCGGGCGCGTGTACAAGGGGGGAATTGGCGTCCGCCAGGCCTTCGAGGATGACGGCGGCGGACGGCAAGGGGGATGGCGGCGTGCCGGCGTGCGCCAGCGCGGCGGCAATGGCCGCTTCGCGCACGGCCGCGCGCGCGCCGGTGACCAGCGTGGTGCGGGTGGGCGGAGCGCCCCCCGCAGCGCCGGCCATTATTGGTTCTTCTTGGCCAGCTTGCCCGGCTCCACGCCCAGCTGCTTGAGCTTGCGGTACAAGTGGGTGCGTTCCAGGCCGGTCTTCTCGGCCACCCGCGTCATGCTGCCGCCTTCGCGGCCCAGGTGGTGTTCGAAGTACATGCGCTCGAAGGCGTCGCGCGCTTCGCGCAGCGGCAGGTCGAACGACAGGTTGAAGCCATGCCCTTCGCCCGCCGTGGCGCCGGCGCCGCGCACCGATGCGTGCGCTTGCGGCATGGCCGGGCTGAACGGGGCGCCGGCGGCCACCGCGCCGTCTTCCGGCGGCGGCGCCACGGCCGGGCGCGGGGCCAGTGCCGGCGAACGCACGGTTTCCTGGGCGCGCGTCAGGCCTGCTTGCACTGCCTTCAGCAGTTTCTGCATGGCAATAGGCTTCTCCAGGAAGTTCAGCGCGCCGATGCGCGTGGCCTCCACCGCCGTGTCGATGGTGGCGTGGCCGGACATCATGATGACGGGCATGGTCAGCAAGCCGTCGCGCTGCCATTCCTTCAGCAGCGTGACGCCGTCCGTGTCCGGCATCCAAATGTCGAGCAGGACCAGATCCGGCGCGCCTTGTGCACGCGCCTCGCGCGCCTGCTGCGCGTTTTCGGCAAGCTGTATTGCGTGTCCCTCGTCGCTCAAAATTTCCGAGAGCAACTCGCGGATACCCATCTCATCATCCACTACCAGAATGTTTGCCATCTATCCCTGCCTTTTTTCATCTGCCGGTCATGCCTGCATTGTAAGCCTGCATGCTAGCAATAATTTTATTAGTCTTCCAATATTATGCCAACTGCACCGGTGCCAACTTTAACAGCAAAATCAGTACCGAAGCGCCACTTCTATCGACATGGTTCTGGATATCGATCCGGCCCCCATGTTCGTCGATAATTTTTTTCACCATCGCCAGCCCCAGACCGGTGCCGCGCGCCTTCGACGTCACGTACGGTTCGAAGGCGCG
>NZ_BAAKJE010000114.1:0-4315 GCF_059704565.1 Massilia sp. NBRC 108631 | reverse complement strand
GGTCACGTTTATTTCTTTTGTTGAGCGTTTAATAATTTGAGCTAAGAGGCTTGCGCCTCCGGCATCATCATCAAACGCCCACACTTATCGACTGTTAATTTTTAAAGATCTGCTGCGTTTGACAAAGCGTTTTGTTTGTCAGCAGCGAAGAAGGAAGATTATGAGGCTTGTCGTTGCTTCCGTCAACCCCCTGCTTTTCCTTCCATCCTGCGCTGCCTATGTTCAGCAGCGCGGGGACAGAACTATAGCAAGCCGCTGCGCGGCTTGCAAGCATTTATTCCGGCTGCCCCTTATCCCGCATCATATCGGCCAGGCTGCGCGGCGCCGGCTTCAACGGCGCGCGGTGCCGGGTCCAGCCCAGCTGCTCCGATGGCGTCAGCACACGCAAGCGGGTGGCCGCCCAGCGGAACAGCTTATATATGGATGGATGGGAAAACGCCCCGCTCCAGAAACGCCACACCAGGCGGTCACCGCGGCTGAACTTCGCGCCCTGCCCTTTCAGCGGATGCGCCACCTGCTCCTGCGGGTTGCGGTTCGCTTCCGTGCGCAGGCGCACCAGCAAGGCGGGGATCGGAATCCGCACCGGACAAACTTCGCCGCAAGCTCCACACAGGCTCGACGCGGTCGCCAGATCCGCTGTCGCCTCCAGTCCCAATAAATGCGGCGAAATGATCTTGCCGATCGGCCCCGGATACGTGGTTCCATAGGCGTGCCCGCCGATGCGGCCATAAACCGGACAGTGGTTCATGCAAGCCCCGCAGCGGATGCATTGCAAGGTGGAGCGCAATTGTTCGTCCGCATACGCCTGCGTGCGGCCATTATCCAGCAGCACCAGGTGCATCTCGCGCGGCCCATCCAGCTCGCCCGCGCGGCGCGGCCCGGAGATCAGGTTGAAGTAGGTAGTAATAGGCTGCCCGGTTGCGGAGCGCGTCAGCAGGCTGGCCAGCGGCACGATGTGCTCGAGCTTGGCCACCACTTTCTCCATGCCCATAAGGGCGATATGCACATCCGGCACGGTAGTCGACAGGCGGCCATTGCCTTCGTTCTCCACCAGCCAGATAGTGCCGGTGTCGGCAGCGGCGAAATTCACACCGGACAGCCCGATATCCGCTTCAGCAAACGCCGTGCGCAGCGCCCGCCGGCCGGTCTGGATCAGCGTATCGACATCCTCGCTGTAGGCGGTGCCAGGAATATGCTGTTCGAACAAGGTGCCGATGTCTTGCCGCGTCTTGTGGATCGCCGGCATGACGATGTGCGATGGCTTTTCCCCGGCCATCTGCACGATGTATTCGCCCATGTCCGATTCGATGCACTCGACACCGCGCTCGCCAAGGTAATGATTCAGTTCGATTTCCTCGCTGGCCATCGATTTGCCCTTGATGACCTTGCGCGCGCCATGCTGCTGCGCGATGCGCGCGATGATCTCGTTGGCGTCATCCCCCGTCTCTGCCCAGTGCACGTGAACGCCGGCGGCAGTGAGCCGCTCCTCCAGCTGCACCAGCAGCTGTGGCAGGTTGGCCAGCGCGTGCTTGCGGATGGCTTCGCCCACGTCGCGCAGCCGCTCCAGTTCCTCCGTGTCGGGAAACTGGCCGCTGCGCTTGGTTTGCAGGAAGTCCATCGCGCCACGGAAGCTCGCGCGCAGCTTGGGATCGTCCAACGCGGTCTTTGCGCGCTGGTGAAAATTCTCCGGCGCGACGAAATGCAGGGTCTGTCCGCTCATGGCTTGTTCCTTGCGGTGACGATCACTACCCACATCCAGCGTGGCCCGTGCGCGCCGAAGGCGAGGGTTTGCTGGATGTCCGAAGTTTTTGATGGCCCCGACGCCAGCACCAGGTTGCTCGGCATGCCGTCGCTCCAGCGCTCGGCGCGCGCAGCATCGTGCAGGGTGGCGTGCAGCGTGTCCGCATAGACCAGCGCGATGTGCAGCGGCGGCACCAGCGACACGGTGCGCGGCGTGCGCGCATCGGGCGCCAGTATCAAGGTGCCGGTGGCGGCGATCCCGGAGCGGACCACCGTGAAACCCGCGTCGACCGTACGGAACAGTTCCCCCTTCCAGGCTTCCAGGGGGCCGGCAAAAGGCAGCGATTCCATGGTGGCCGGCAGCGCACCGGCCAGCGCAGCGCCTTCCTCACCGGCCGTATCGAGCAGCAGGCGCTTGACGCCATGCTGTGCCAGTTTTTCGGCCAGCTGCGCCGGCCATTCGTCAGCCGTGGCCCGCCACACTTCGGCGCGCGACGCGCGCAGCGCGCTTTCCAGCGCATCGATCCGCGCCGCCGCGTCCGGACGCGGCCCCGCATAGTGCGCGGCAATCCGGGCATCGAGCGCATCAAGGGCATGGTGCGCATCAGCCACCGGCGCCGCCGCCCGCAGTCGGCCCAGCATGCGTTCGCGTGCATTCATCATGGCTGCCCCTCCCCGCCGGCCGCCACGCCGTTGGCCCGGCGCCACAGGAAGCTGGCCATGTGCTCCACCTGCAGCGGCGCGCCTTGCGCCCTGGCCGCGTGGCCGATATTGAGCAGGCAGGCGCAATCGGCCGATACCACGCGGCGCGCGCCGGTGGCGCAGGCCGACGCGACTTTGTCGCTGACCATGGCGCCCGAGATGTCCGGGTGCTTCAGGCAAAAGGTGCCGCCGAAGCCGCAGCATTCCGACTCGCGCACATGCTCCCGGCGCTGCACGCCCGGCAGCTCGTCCAGCAGCGCCACGCCATGCACGCGCGTGCCCATTTCCCGCCGCGCGCCGCACGATGTATGCAGCACCACGTCCTCATCGGCCTGAGGCTGCTGCGGATAACGTACCTGCAATACCTTCAGCAGGAATTCGCTCAGCTCATACACGCGTTCGGACAGCTCGCGCGCCTGCTGCGACAAGGCCGCGTCCCCCTTGAACAGCTCGGGCCAGTGGTGGCGCATCATGCCGGCGCAGGAACCTGACGGGACGATCACCGGCCAGTCCCGGGGGAACAGCGCCATCTGCGAGCGCGCCACCTCCCGCGACTGTTCGGGATTGCCGCTGCTGTAGGCCGGCTGGCCGCAGCAGCTCTGGCCGCGCGGGTAATGCACCGTGACGCCTTCGCGCTCCAGCAGGCGCACCGCATCCAGGCCGGCCTGCGGCATGAACAGGTCGATGACACAGGTGCCGAACAAATAGACGTCGGACGGCGGCGAGGCCGGGTAATGGCGAACTTGCATTTTGTCTCCGCAATTCTTGATGTAAGCGGCTATCATTCGCTCATTTTTTCATTCGCACAAATTGGTTGGACCAATTTTTGGTATCCTGTACGACGGGACCTGAGCGGAGACTGATGTGATGAAAGCGGACACCGGACGCGTTGAGAACGTGATGCGGCGAATCGAAACGGCACTGCTGGACGGCAGCTACCCGGCCCATGCGCGGCTGCCCGCCGAACGCGTGCTGGCGGAGCAATACGGGGTATCGCGCAACACGGTGCGCGAAGCGATCCAGCGCCTGGCTGCGCGCGGCCTGCTGCGCAGCCGCCAGGGCGCCGGGGTCTACGTGACGGAGCAACTGCGCACCGGCCCGCCGTCGCCGTGGGGCCAGCTGATAGCCGACCACCCCGGCGTGCGCGACGATGTGCTGGAATTCAGGCGGGTACTGGAAGGGGCCACCGCGTACTTCGCGGCCCAGCGCGGCACCGACGGCGACCGCGAACGCATCCGCGTGCAACTGGCGGCGCTGGAGCAGGCGCGCCTGGCCGACGACCAGCCGGCGGAAGCGGCGGCCGACGCCAGGCTGCACGAGGCGATAGCGCTGGCCTCGCACAACACGATGTTTTTACATCTGCACGCGAGCATCATCGGCATGCTGCGCGAGCACATCACCTTCAACGGAAGCAGCCTGCGCGCGCAGGAAGCGGAGGTGGGCACGCAGTTGCTTGCCCAGCACCGTTCGATCTGCGAGGCCATTTGCACCGGCCGGGCCGATGATGCGCGCGCGGCGATGCAAAGCCATATCGACTACGTGGCCGGCAGGGTGGCGGACTAGTTCGCCTTGTTGGACAATAAACGGTCCAGCAGTTCGATCCAGTGCCCGACCGGCATGTCGGTCCCCGCCTGCAAATGGCTTTGGCAGCCGATATTGGCCGATACGATCTGGTCGGCGCCGGTGGCCCGCAGCGCCGCCAGCTTGCGTTCGCGCAGCTGGCCGGACAGTTCCGGCTGCAGCAGCGAGTAAGTACCTGAAGAGCCGCAGCACAGGTGGCTGTCGGCGCACAGCCTCACATCCACACCGACCGCGCGCAGCAGTCCTTCCACCTTGCCACGGATCTGCTGCCCGTGCTGCAGGGTGCAAGGCG
>NZ_BAAKJE010000113.1:0-208 GCF_059704565.1 Massilia sp. NBRC 108631 | reverse complement strand
GCATCGCGCAGCACCGAGCGCGCCAGCGCGCCGGGTTTGCGCTTGAGTGCCGGCAGCAGATGACGGTAGTCGACGACCTTGGCGCGTCCACTGACCGGATCGGGTTGCCCGCGCCGCAATTCGAGCACGCACACATTGCCCAGCCAGCACTCCAGTCGCTCACTGTAGATCCGTACTTTCAGGCGGTGGCCCACCAGTCGCGACGGCG
>NZ_BAAKJE010000112.1:0-18643 GCF_059704565.1 Massilia sp. NBRC 108631 | reverse complement strand
GGCGGGCCGGTGCTGCAGCAGCCGCGCGGCGCTGCGCGGCCGGCTTCCGGCATGCCGGCCGCGCCGCCGGCGCCGCGCGCCACCGCCATCGAAGACGGCCGGCAGTGCAGCGTGATCGGCTTTGAAGGCGTGGGCGACACCGCGCCGATCCCGGAATTCGATGGCATTTCCTCGCCGGGCTGGCTGGGCCTGATCGACCAGGATGCCGGCGGCACCGGCAATATCGCGCAGGAGCCGTCGCCGCAGACGGTGGCCTTCTGGCTGGGCGGCGATCCCAGCACGCGCGATATCGTGCTGGGCAACAAGGCCTCCAAGGTCCAGTTGTATTACACCTCCTTCGTCAACGTGACGCTGCAGGCGCTCGATGAGGGCGGCAATGTGCTGGCCACGGCCAGCGGCGCGCCGAACGTCCGCGGCGGCGTGGGCGATCCGACCGGGGAGTTCAACCGGTGGGATCCGCTGTCGGTGCAGGCCGACGGCAACCAGATCAAGACCGTGCGCGTGATCGGCAACACCAACCAGACCGCCATCGACAACCTGAAGGTGTGCGGCACCATCGGGGTCGAGGCGGTGGAAATGACGCAGGCCATCCAGCAGTACCAGGACCTGGCTGCGCTCAAGTCCAGCCTGGGCGCCGGCCGCGAACCGCCGGTGCCGGTGGTGGCCGGCAAGCTGGGCGTGCTGCGCGTCTACATGCACAAGGTGAACGCGGTCACCACGGTGACCCTGCGCGCGAGCGGCCAGATCAACCAGGACCGCACCGTAACGCTGCAACCGCAGTGCCAGCCGGAGGATCAGCGGCGCGAGCGCAACGGTTGCCGCGCGGTGAACTTCTACTTTGTCCCGCCGGAAGGGAACTGGGACGTCAACCTCAAGGTGGTCGATTCCGGCGGCAACGTGCTGCAGGAGCACGACCTGCCGTTCAAGAGCCGCAAGACCGATACCCTGACGCTGAAGGGGGTGACGGTGTGCGACGCCCGGAATGCGGCCGGGGTCTGGCAGTGCGCGCCGGCCAGCGCGCTGGCGGGCAACACCACGCTGCTGCGCAAGATCGCGCCGACCTCGGCGGTGGGCCTGGAGATCACCAACAGCGTGGTGCGGCGCGACGCCTCGGTGTACGCCGATCCGTTCGGCTGGTGGGTGGCGGCGGCCAAGGATGCAAACGATTTATACGGTTTCTTCGATTGGCTGTCGGCGCTGGGCGGCGAGCACCGCACCTACTACGGCATGGCGCGTACGGCGGCGCCGGGCGGCTTTGGCGGCGTTGCGCACGACATTCCTTCGCACGCCGCCATCGGCCGCAGCAGCGCGATGCGGCTGGGCGTGGAGACAGTGCGGGAGGTGGTGGCGCACGAGGTGGGCCACACGCTCGGCCTGCGCCACACCAACACCGGCGCGCCGGCCGCTGGCGCCGCGCCGCCGGGCTGCTACAACACTGCGGCGGATGCGGACACCGACTGGCCCTTCGCCGACAACCGCATCCAGAGCGCGGCGCGGCTGGAGGTGGGCTTCGACGCGGGCAACGCGCGGGCGCTGGCCCCGGAGGACACTTTCGACATCATGAGCTATTGCGTGCCGCGCTGGATTTCGCCGCTGCGCTACAAGCGCGCCATGACGGCGCTGGGCGGCGGCGCGGTGGCCGGGCCCAGCATCGTGGCCGGCGGCCGGGACGCCGCCGTGGCGGGCCCGGTGACGGCGCCGGCGCCGCGCGCCGTGGTGGACGGCGTGTTCTGGAGCGTGTCCGGCACTTTTGAGCCAGATACGCTGATACTGGACGCGCTGTTCGACGACGCGCGGCGCGGGCCGAACGACCGGGGTGAAGGCACGCACCGCATCGAAGTGCGCGGCAGCGGTGGCGCGGTGCTGTTTACGCGCGAGTTCACGCCGTCGGTGGCGCGCGCCGAGAGCCCGGATGGCGACCCGGCCGGCAATCCGGCCTTCTTCGAACTCATTCCCTACAACGCGGCTGCCGCCGCCATCGTGGTGCTCGATCCGTCCGGCGCCACGCTGGGCAGCTACACGCTGGGCGGCATTGCCCCGGTGGTGGAGATGCTGCGGCCGCTGGCGGGCAGCGTGAGCGGGGTGCAGGAGATCGCCTGGTCGGTGGCGGACCCGGACGCCGAAAGCGACCGCTACACCACCAAGGTTTACTACTCGGCCGACAACGGCGCCACCTGGGCGCAGATCGGCAAGGAGGAGGCTGCGCTGACGCTGAAGGCCGACTTCGACACGCTGCCCGGCGGGAACGGCAGCGTGCGCATCAAGCTGGTGGTGTCGGACGGCGTGAACACCGGCACGGCCACCTCGCCGCCGCTGACGGTGCTGAAAAAGGTGCCGCAGGACGTGGCCATCGTGCAGCCGGCGCACGGCGCGGCCTTCGCGCAGCAGGCACTGGTACAGTTCGAGGGCCGCGCCTACGACGTGGACGACGGCATGCTGGACGGCGCGGCCATCGGCTGGACCTCCAGCCTGGATGGTGCACTGGGCACAGGCGCGGTGCTCAATGTGGGCACGCTGCGCGCCGGCACGCACATGGTGACCATGCGCGCCACGGACCAGGACGGCAACACCGCCAGCGCCGCCGTCACGGTGCTCGTGGCCGGCGCGCCGCCGGTGCTGGCATTGCGCGCCGTGCCGCTGAATACGCTGCCCACCACCTGCGTCCAGGCCACCATCACAGCGGCGGCGCAAGGCAGCGTGGCGCTGGCGCGGGTGGAGTACAGCCTGGATGGCGGCGCCGGCTGGACCGCAGTGCCGCTGGGCCAGCTGCCCTTCAAGTTCATCGTGCCAGGCAGCGGCTACTTCCACCTGGTCGCGCGCGCATTCGACGCGGCAGGGCAGGTTACCGCAGGCGACGCCAAGTTCTTTGTCGACAGCGCCTGCGGCCAGAACGGCCCGCCGCGCGTGGACGGCGCGCTGGCGGGCCAGGGCACGGCGGCGCCGGGCGTGCTGTATCTCGATGTCCGGCTCACCAACAACGGCATCGGCCCGGCGCGGCAGGTGCGGCTGGACTCGCTGGCCTTGCAGCCCTTGCTGGGCAGCGGCCTGCCAGGCATCAACCCCATGTCCCCCACTTTGCCGCTCGCGCTGCCCGACCTGGCGCCGGGCGTCTCCACCACGGTGCGGCTGTACGTGAACGTACCGGCCACGCTGCGCCGCTTTTCGCTGATCGAGGGCGGCGCGCTGGTGGACAGTGCCGGCCGCGCGCTGCGCTTCTCTTCCAGTCACATGATCTTGCCTTGATAGGAGTAGGAAAATGCACAACGTCTTGCACACCATGCGCGGCCTGGGCCGCCGTGTGGCCCTGCTGGCGGCGCTGCCGGCGGCCTTGCTGCTGAGCGCTGGGGCCGCCGCGCAATCCTGGAGCGCGGCCACCACGCCGGCAAACGGCCATATCGGCGGGCGGGCGGGCAGCGCGCTGTCCTGGGGCTACGAGATCGCCAACCTGGACGCCGCGCTGTGGCTGGTGACCACCGGCGTCAGCGCCGACACCTTCCAGTACGCTACGCCGACGTCGATGTTCCGCTTCCCGATCCTGGGGCCGGGACAGGCCGACAGCATGCCGGCCAGCGGCGCCTTCGGGCTGTACGGCCTGACATGGCACGCCAACGCGCCGCTCGGCTACGTCAACCAGGGCAGCTTCCTGCTGACGGCCGAGTGGTGGAGTGGCGATCCGCTGGCGGGCGGCAGCTATGTGTCGGCCGCCGACAGCATGTGGCTGGACTACTCGGCCACCGTGACCAGCTTGCTGCCGGTGCCGGAGCCGTCGGCGGCACCGCTGCTGCTGGCCGGGCTGGCGCTGCTGGGCTGGCGGCACAGGTCGAGGAAGTGCACCGCGCCTGCCAGGCGGTAATGGCCTTGCGCGCGCACCGGTGTGCCGGGCCCGATGGCCAGGCCCCGGCGCACCAGGTCGTCCGGGCAGCGCGCCGCGCCTTCGCCGGCGTGATACAGAAGACGCACGTCCTGCCCCTGCACGCGCAGTCGCAGCGCGCAGGGCAGGTCGCGTTCGCAGCCGCGCATGTTCTCAAGCACTACTCCTTGCACCAGCGCATAGCCGTCCGGCTGCACGCGCAGTTCGTCCTGGACGGGCGCGGGCAAGATCGTCAACGGCAGGGCCAGCGGCAGTGTTAGCGCGCCCATCAAGCCTGGCACTTTTCCCATAGTCCTGGGAGTCCTCCTAAATATGTGCATCATGCGCGTGTACCTGTTGACGCGGCTTCCCTTGCCATCCTATAGTTGCGGGATGATTTCAGAATTCCAAGAACTTTCCGACAAAATCGACCAGCTTGCCGAGATGAGCCTGGCGCTGCGCCGCGAGAATGCGGAGCTGCGCCATGCCAACGCCGCGCTGGCGGCGGACAATGCGGCTTGCCAGCGCCGCCTGGCGGAAGCGCACGCGCGCGTGTCGGCGCTGCTGGAAAAGATCCCTGCCATTGAAGGCGCCGCCGGCGCGGCCGCGGCCGCGCCGGTACCTGAGGACGTGCAATGATACATCTGGACGTAACCATCATGGGCCAGCCGTACCGCCTGGCGTGCAAGGAAGAAGAGGAGCGCGCGCTGCGCGAAGCGGCCAGCTTCCTCGACAAGAAAATGACGGCCATCCGCGACGCCGGCCGCGTCAAGGGCAACGACCGCATCGCCGTGATGGCGGCGCTGGGCATGGCGGCCGAATTCCTGTCCGCGCGCGCGCCGCAAGGCCCGTTGTCGGACATGTCGGTGCTGGACATGCAGGACAAGATGGCGGCCATGCACAAGGTGCTCGACAGCGCGCTGACGCCGCAAGAAAATCTGTTTTAACGAACAAAAGGCCTTTCCCTGGCGGCGATAGAGGAGTAAACTCCGTGTCACCCTGCAGTGTTCGCGGATGCCATATATTCCTTGAACCATTTGTATGCAACGGTCGCGGAAATTTGTTTGATGGGAGTGAGCGTCGCTAGCCCGATGAACCCGAAATTGAACTAACTGTGACCACCTGAGCCACCAGGTTCGGGATGCCGGCATAGCGGCACAGGCGGGGCTTCATTCCCAAAAGAGCGGTTGCTAGCACTTCGGTGCGCAGCCGCTTTTTTACGTCCCTAGCTTGCCTACCAAGGAGCGCCATGGCTTACTGGCTGATGAAGTCCGAACCGGACGAGATGAGCATTGACGACGTACTGGCGCGGCCGCAGTCCACGGTGCCGTGGTTCGGCGTGCGCAACTACCAGGCCCGCAACTTCATGCGCGACGGGATGAAGGTGGGCGACGGCGTGCTGTTCTACCATTCCAGCTGCCCGCAGCCGGGGATCGCCGGCATCGCCGAAGTGGCCAGCGCCGCCTATCCGGACGACACCCAGTTCGATCCCGGGAGCCACTACTACGATCCCAAGTCCAAGCCGGAAGAGCCGCGCTGGCAGATGGTGGACGTGAAGGCCGTGCGCAAGACGCGCCTGCTGCCGCTGGCCGAGCTGCGCGCCATCCCCGCGCTGGAGGACATGGTGCTGCTGCAAAAGGGCAGCCGCCTGTCCATCACGCCGGTCACCCCGGCGCAATGGAAAACCATCCTGGCCCTGCTCAAGTAAGCAAGGAAGCTAGGCCGGCGCCGGGGCGGTGGCGGAGATGTTGCGCTTGTAGGACCACAGCAGCAGCACGATGGCGCCGACGATCATCGGCAGCGACAGCATCTGGCCCGAAGAGATGGTGAAGCCGAGCAAGCTCACCTCGTAGTCCGGCGTGCGGAAGTACTCGGTGAAGAAGCGGGCGCAGCCGTACAGCAGGGTGTACATGGCGCCGACCGCCAGCCGCGGCCGCGCGTGGCGCGCGAACATCCACAGCATGATGAACACCAGCAGTCCGTCCACCAGCGCCTGGTAGATCGGCGACGGATGGCGCGGCATGGCGTCCACGTTGGGCCAGATCATGGCCCACGGCAGCGACGGGTCGGCATAGCGGCCCGGCAGCTCGGCGTTGATGAAGTTGCCGATGCGCCCGGCCGCGTAGCCCAGCGGCACCAGCGGCGCGATGAAGTCGTACACGTCCAGCACATTGCGCCCGGCCTTGCGCGCCCACAGCCACATGGCCAGCATCACGCCCAGGAAGCCGCCGTGGAAGGACATGCCGCCGCGCCACACGGCGAAAATCTCGAGCGGATTTTGCAGGAAGAAGTCGAAGCGGTAGAACAGCACCTCGCCCAGCCGTCCGCCCAGCACCACGCCCAGCATGCCGTAGAACAGCATGTCGTCCAGGTCCTTGTTCTGCCAGCCCAGCCTGGCGATGTGCGGCTGCTTGATGCGCACCCGGCCCAGCGCCACGAACAGCGCGAACGCCAGCACGTACATCAGCCCGTACCAATGGACTTTGACCGGGCCTAGCGAGAAGGCGATGGGATCGGGCAGCGGGTGTATCAGCATTGCGTGTTCTTTCTTAACAGGTCAAGGAAGCCTTGCAGCACCGGCGAGGGATTGTCGCGGCGCCAGGCCAGCCCGGTCTCCACCAGCGGTGTGGCGTCGAGCAGCGCGCGGTATTCTACTCCCGGGCGCTTCAGATTCGACACCGATTGTGGCACAAGTGCGAGCCCCATGCCAGCCGACACCAGGCTGACGATGGTCTGCATCTGGATCGCTTCCTGCCCGATCACGGGCGTGATGCCGGCCGCGCGGAACACGCCCAGCACCGCGTCGTACAGCGCCGGCGAGATGGCGCGCGGGAAGATGATCAAGGGCAGCGCCGGCAGCGCGCCCAGGGCCACCTTGCGCTTGCCGTGCAGCGCCGCCAGCCCGGCCGGCGCGGCCAGCACCAGCGGCTCCTTCAGCACCGGCAGGTAGTCGAGCTCGCCGCGCGCGCGCTCGGGCAGCGGCGGGATCAGCAGGCCGGCGTCGATGCGCCCCTGCAGCAGGTCTTCCAGCTGCAAGTCGGAGGTGGCTTCCTGCAGCGCGATCTGCACCTGGGGGAAAGCCGCGCGGTAGGCGCGCAGGAAGGGCGGCAGCACGCTGTAGTCGGCCGACGAGACGAAGGCCAGCGCCAGGCGTCCCACTTCGCCGGCGGCGGCGCGCTGCACCAGTTGCGGCAGTTCCTGCGCTTGCGCCAGCAGGCGGCGCGCTTCCGGCAGCAGGGCAATGCCGGCCGCCGTCAGCGCCACGCCGCGCCGGTTGCGCTCGAACAGGGCCGCGCCCAGCAGTTCCTCCAGCGCCTGGATCGCCTGCGACAGCGGCGGCTGCGTCATGTGCAGGCGCTGCGCGGCGCGGCCGAAATGCAGCTCCTCGGCCACGGCGGCGAAGTAGCGCAGCTGGCGCAATTCGAGGTTCATATGGAATCCTATGGTATTTCGTTGCTGTGATATGTGTAGCGTATCACAGGAGGCGGAATCTTATATTTGACACCGCAGTGCGGGCAAGGCACTCTGGCTGTCTATCATAGGAGTAGCTTAGGAGTCCGCCATGCCAGAATACCGTTCCCGCACCACCACCCACGGCCGCAACATGGCCGGCGCCCGCGCCCTGTGGCGCGCCACCGGCATGAAGGATGGCGATTTCGACAAGCCCATCATCGCCGTGGTCAATTCCTTCACCCAGTTCGTGCCCGGCCATGTGCACCTGAAAGACCTGGGCCAGCTGGTGGCGCGCGAAATCGAAGCGGCCGGCGGCGTGGCCAAGGAATTCAACACCATCGCAGTCGATGACGGCATCGCCATGGGCCATGGCGGCATGCTGTATTCGCTGCCGTCGCGCGACCTGATCGCCGACTCGGTCGAATACATGGTCAATGCGCACTGCGCCGACGCCATGGTCTGCATCTCCAACTGCGACAAGATCACCCCCGGCATGCTGATGGCCGCCATGCGCCTGAATATCCCGGTGGTGTTCGTCTCCGGCGGCCCGATGGAAGCGGGCAAGGTGGTCAAGGTGGTCAACGGCAGCCAGAAGATCATCAAGCTGGACCTGGTGGACGCCATGATCAAGGCCGGCGACAGCACCGTCTCGGACGCCGACGTGGCCGAGATCGAGCGTTCCGCCTGTCCTACCTGCGGTTCCTGCTCCGGCATGTTCACCGCCAATTCCATGAACTGCCTGACCGAGGCGCTGGGCCTGTCGCTGCCGGGCAACGGCACCATCCTGGCCACCCACTCGGACCGCAAGGAACTGTTCCTGAAAGCCGGCCGCCTGGTGGTGGAACTGGCCAGGCGCTACTACGAGCAGGACGACGCGTCGGTCCTGCCGCGCAACATCGCCACCAAGGCCGCGTTCGAGAACGCCATGGCGCTGGACGTCTCCATGGGCGGTTCCACCAACACCGTGCTGCACCTGCTGGCCGCCGCGCATGAGGCCGAAGTCGAATTCACCATGGCCGACATCGACCGCATCTCGCGCAAAGTGCCCTGCCTGTGCAAGGTGGCGCCGATGACGGACAAGTTCCACATCGAAGACGTGCACCGCGCCGGCGGCATCGTCTCCATCCTGGGCGAACTGGCGCGCGCCGGCCTGCTCGACACCTCGGTCTACAGCATCCACGCGCCCACGCTGGGCGACGCCATCGAGCGCAACGACATCAAGCGCAGCGACGACCCGGCCGTGCACCAGCTGTTCCGCGCCGCACCGGGCGGCGTGCCGACCCAGACCGCGTTCTCGCAGTCGGAGCGCTTCGCGTCGCTGGACCTGAACCGCGAAACCGGCTGCATCCGCGACAAGGCGCACGCCTATTCGCAGGACGGCGGCCTGGCTGTCCTGTACGGCAACCTGGCGGAAAAAGGCTGCATCGTGAAAACGGCCGGCGTGGACGAAAGCATCCTGACATTCAGCGGCAAGGCGCGCGTGTTCGAGAGCCAGGACGCGGCGGTGGAAGCCATCCTGGGCGACACCGTGCATGAAGGCGACGTCGTCATCATCCGCTACGAAGGTCCGAAGGGCGGCCCCGGCATGCAGGAGATGCTGTACCCGACCTCCTACATCAAGTCCAAGGGCCTGGGCAAAGCCTGCGCGCTGTTTACCGACGGCCGTTTCTCGGGCGGCTCGTCCGGCCTGGTGATCGGCCACGCTTCGCCGGAAGCGGCTGAAGGGGGCGCCATCGGCCTGGTGGAAGAAGGCGACATGATCGACATCGATATCCCGAACCGCAGCATCAACCTGCGCATCGACGCCGCCGAACTGGCCGCGCGCCGCGCCGCCATGGAAGCGAAGGGCGCCGAGGCCTGGCTGCCGGTCAACCGCGACCGCTACGTCTCGCAAGCGCTGCAGGCCTATGCCGCGCTGACCACCTCGGCCGACCGCGGCGCCGTGCGCGACCTGTCGCAGCTCAAACGCTAAGGAGCAGGGGGCGGGCCCGCCGGGCCTGACCCCTGTTGTTACTTCTTCTTGTCGAAACTCTGCTTCACGCGGTCCTTGCGGCGCTGCTCGTCGACGTTGTGGGCTTTGCGCTTGTCCAGGCCCAGCATCGGTTCCAGCACCTCGAACCAGGCGAAGGCGAACACCATCAGCCCGACGATCCACCACCAGGACACCTCGGCAAAGCGCCATACTTCGAAGTAGCGCAGCCCGCACAGGGCCAGTATCAGCAAAATCAGCGGCATGGGAATTCTCCTTTACATCATCTTACAAAAGAAACGCCTATACCGGGGCTGATATTGTGGGGACCGTCAACCCGGGCTATCATGCCAGCGTTGTGGAAAGGCGTTAGAATGAATGTAGTTACTATGGAGAAAACGATGAAACGATTTCTGATGTTGGGTATGGTGGCCGTGTCGGCTTTCGCAACGCAATCCGCAATGGCGAACGCTGACCTGGCCAAGGCCAAGAATTGCATGGCTTGCCACGCTGTAGCAAACAAGCTGGTCGGTCCAGCGTTCAAGGATGTGGCGGCGAAGTACGCCGGCCAGAAGGACGCCGAAGCCAAGCTGGCGACCAAGGTAGTCAAGGGCGGTTCCGGCGTGTGGGGCGCGATCCCGATGCCAGCCAATCCCCAGGTGAGCGAGGCGGAAGCCAAGACCCTGGTGAAATGGATACTGACCCAGAAATGATGTAACAAAAAAGGAGCCGAGGCTCCTTTTTTGTTGTTTGGCGCTGGCCTGGCCGCTCAGCGCACCACTTCGATCAGCTGGCGCTTGCCGTCCTTGTAGCCGTACAGGGTGAGCGCGCCGTTGTTGATATCGCCATACTTGTCGAAGCTGATCGGGCCGGTGATGCCCTGGTACTTGATCTTCGCCAGGAAGGGCAGGTACTTGGCCGGATCGGCCGATTTCGCCTCGGCCATCGCGGCCGTCATCGCCATCACGGCGTCGTAGGCGTACGGCGCGTAGATCTGCACTTCCGAGTTGTATTTGGCCTTGTAGCGCGCCGAGAACTCGTCCAGCGCCTTGCGCTGGTTGGGCTGGATGCCGCCCGCTTCGGCGCAGGTGACGATGCCGTCCGCGCCGCCCGACAGTTTCGGCAGCGCTTCGGTGCACACGCCGTCGCCGCCCATGAAGTGGGCCTTGATGCCGAGCGCCTTCATCTGGCGCAGCAGCGCGCCGGCAATGCCGTCCATGCCGCCGAAGAACACCAGGTCCGGGTTCTTGGCGCGGATCGACGTCAGGATGGCGGTGAAGTCGCTGGCGCGGTCGGTGGTAAATTCCTTGGCCACGATCTGCGCGCCTTTGGCGCCCTTGATGAATTCGCCGGCCACGCCCTGGCCATAGGCGGTGCGGTCGTCGATCACGGCGATGCGCTTGGCGCCGATCTTCTGCACCGCGTAGCGACCCAGCGTGCCGCCCAGCTTGTTGTCATTGGCGACGATGCGGAAGGCGGTGTTGAAGCCCTGGCGCGTGTACACCGGGCTGGTGGCCGAGGCGGAAATCTGGGCGATGCCGGCGTCGTAGTAGATCTTGGAGGCGGGAATCGAGGTGCCGGAGTTCTGGTGGCCGATGATGCCGTTGATCTTGGCGTCCACCAGCTTCTGCGCGGCGGCCGTGCCCTGTTTCGGGTCGCCGGCGTCGTCTTCGGCCAGCAGCACGAACTTGACGGCCTTGCCGTTGATCTTGAAGCCTTTGGCGTTCAAATCCTCCACCGCCATGCGGGCGCCGTTTTCATCTTCCTTGCCCAGGTGGGCCGACGGGCCCGAAGTGGCCGCAACGTGGCCGATCTTGACCACTTCCTGGGCCGCTGCTACGACCGGCAGGCCGCCGGTGAATGCCAGCGCGAGCGCCGCAGCGATGTACTTTGTTTGCATTGTGCTTTCCTTAAAATGAAAAAAGGCCGTCCAGCGCTGGACGGCCTGTAGCAATTATCGCCGATTTATCGCCGATTATTCAGGACAAAATTCGGGGGAAAGCTTACTTGATGACTTCCGTTTTGGTTTTTACGCCATTTTTGTAGGTGAACAAGGTCAGCGAACCATCCTTGATGTCGCCCTTCGAATCGAAGGTGATCAGGCCGGTCACGCCCTGGTACTTGATGTTGGCCAGGTAAGGCAGGTATTTTGCCGGGTCGGCCGATTTGGCGTCCATCATGGCCTGCGCCATCAGCATCACCGAGTCGTACACATAGGGCGCGTACAGCTGGACTTCCTGGTTGTATTTCTTCTTGTAGCGGGCGCGGAAGTCGTCCATGTTCTTCTGCAGTTCCGGACCGACACCGCCGGCTTCGGCGCAGGTGACCACGCTTTCCGGCGCGTTGTCGCCGGACAGGCGCGGCAGCGCGTCGGTGCACAGGCCATCGCCGCCCATGTACTTGGCGTTGATGCCCAGCGCCTTCATCTGGCGCAGCAGCGGGCCGCCCACCGAGTCCATGCCGCCGAAGAACACCAGGTCCGGATTCTTGGCCTTGATGGAGGTCAGGATGGCGTTGAAGTCGGTGGCCTTGTCGTTGGTGAATTCCTTGGCGACGATCTGCACGCCGGGCTTGGCCTTGGTCGCGCCTTTAACGAACTCGTCCTTCACGCCCTGGCCGTAGGCGGTGCGGTCGTCGATCACGGCGATCTTCTTGGCGCCCAGCTTGTTCACGGCGTAGGCGCCCAGCGTGCCGCCCAGCTTGGCGTCGTTGGCGACGATGCGGAAGGTGGTCTTGAAGCCCTGCTGGGTGTATTTGGTCTGGGTGGTGGCTGGCGACACCTGCGGAATGCCGGCGTCCGAGTAGATCTTGGAAGCGGGGATGGAGGTGCCGGAGTTCAGGTGGCCGACCACGCCGTTGACGTGGGCGTCGACCAGCTTCTGCGCCACCGTGGTGCCTTGCTTCGGATCGCTGGCGTCGTCTTCGGCCTGCAGCACGAACTTCACCGGCTTGCCGTTGATCTGCGGGTTCTTTGCGTTCAAGTCCTCGATCGCCATGCGGGCGCCGTTTTCATTGTCCTTGCCGAGGTGGGAAGAGGGGCCGGAGACTGGGCCGACGTGGCCGATCTTGATAATTTCCTGTGCGCCTGCGCTGCCTGCGAAAGCCATAGCGATGGCAAATGGAATCAACTTGGTGTTGAACTGCATGAACATTCTCCGATGGATTAGTAACGGCGGCGTCTCATGAACGCCACTTCTGGTTCTGCTGCACGAGAAGGTACAACAAATTATCCGCTACGCAAAGCAGGAAGCAATGGTTTTGTGCAATTTGGCTAAATTGATACTAATCGGCGCGGCGCGCGATTATTTTTTTTGCGCCTGCAGGTGCGTCAATTCCTGCGCCACGGCGCGGGTGACGATCTTCGACAGCGTGTCGTGCAGGCCGCTGCGGATTTCGGCGGTCAGGCCGCGCAGCGCGCTGCCCAGCACTTCCTCCATGCTGTCCTTGATGCGCTGCTCCAGCACGAAGTCCACGCGCGACTGCAGTTGCTGCAGGACGCGCTCGCACAGCTGGCGTTCGAGCGCCTGCCATTCACCGCCTTGCGGCTGCGGCTGTGGCGCGACCTGCACTGCCGGCGCTTCGGCCGGCGCCGGCTGGTCGTCCAGCACTTCGGTCAGGACGGGAATGGAGGCATCGAAAGGGCGGACGAGGCTCATGATTTATTGGCGACGAAGTGGGTGGGCTGGTATTCCTGCTGTTTGTACGACACGTAGCGCCGGCGGCCCGCCGCCGCGTCCGTTTCCTCCGATGAGACGACCTCGATCACGCGCTGGAAGCGCGGGAAGCTGGCCGGCGTGCGGCGCGACAGGTTGACCAGCAGGTCGCTGTGCGGCAACTCCGCAGCGTCGCTGCAGGCCAGCACGATGGGCGTTTCCGGCGCAAGCGGGTCGTTGCTGAGCACGTGCGGCAGGAAGTCGATGCCCGAAAAACTCCACAACGCCTCGTCAAGATCGGCCAACTGCTCCATATCGTCCGTCATCAGGACGATGCGGTTGCGCGCGGCGTATGCCTTGCGCACCAGGCGGCAGGCGTAGGCGATCTTGTCGGGAACGTTGGTGTGGAAATCGATACGGGTCATGGCTGGACTGGCAATACGAATGTCGGTCCAGCATTTTAACCGTAGCGGGAGTTTAGAAACGGAAATCCGGTGCTGCGTTGATCGGCGGCAAACGTCGTTCGCGTTGTGCTTGCTCGGCGGCGGCTTTTGCGGCAGCCAGTGCGCGCTCCTGGGCGGACGGGGCGGGCGGAGGCGCCGCCGGCGCGGGGGCCGGGTTGCCGTAGCCGGCCGGCAGCATGGCCTGCGCCGGGTAGCCGGCCTCGGACAGCAGCGTGGTCCAGGTGTCCGCTTCGAAGCCGATCTGCTTGCCGCGCCCGATCAGCAGCAGCGGCAGCTGGCCCGCGCTGCCGGCACGTTTCAGCGCCGCGTGGTCCTCCACGCTATTGACGGTTTTTTCAGTGTAGGGAATGCCGCGCGCCTGCAGCAGGGTGCGGCCCTGGTCGCAGCCGGCGCAGTTGACCGTGGTGTATAGCGTGACGGGACGGCTTTGCACGGCGGCCGCCAGTTCCGCCGGCAGGGCCGGCTGGCTGGCGGCGGTGCTGAAGGCTTTCAGCGGCACCGCGTTGGCCGGCGGCGGCGTGTCGGTGTAGTGCGTGACGCCCCTGGCGTCCTTCCACTTGTACATCTGCGCGCTGGCCGTGCCTGCGCACGCCAGCAACGCCCATGCCGCCAACCTCGCCAATATCTTGAACCGCGCCTGCATGCCGTTCTCCCTGTTCAGCCCTATGCCGCTATGCCGCCATGCCGCTGTGGCGCAGCAGCGCGTCGATGCTCGGTTCGCGGCCGCGGAAGGCCGTGAACGATTCCAGCGCCGGGCGGGAGCCGCCCACCGACAGGATTTCGCGCAGGTAGCGCTTGCCGGTTTCGGACACCGCGTCCTGGCCCAGCGCCTGCGCTTCTTCGAAGGCCGCGTAGGCGTCGGCGGACAAGACCTCTGCCCACTTATAGCTATAGTAGCCGGCCGCGTAGCCGCCGGCAAAAATGTGGCCGAAGGAATTCTGGAAGCGGTTGAACGCCGGCGGGATCACGATGGCGAAGCGCGCGCGCACCTCGTCGATCACCTGTTGCACGGACTTGCCGCCGTCGGGCTGGAAATCGTAGTGCAAATGCATGTCCAGCAGCGAGAATTCGACCTGGCGCAGGGTCTGCATGCCGGACTGGAAATTCTTGGCGGCCAGCATCTTGTCGTACAGCGCGCGCGGCAGCGCTTGGCCGGTGCTCACGTGGGCCGTCATGTGGCTCAGCACTTCCCATTCCCAGCAGAAGTTTTCCATGAACTGCGACGGCAGTTCCACCGCGTCCCATTCCACGCCGGCGATGCCGGATACGCCCAGCTCGTTGACCTGCGTCAGCATGTGGTGCAAGCCGTGGCCGAACTCGTGGAACAGCGTGATCACTTCGTCGTGCGTAAACAGCGATGGCTGTACCGTGCCGTCGATCACGGCAGGTTCGGTGAAGTTACAGGTCAGATAGGCGACCGGCGTTTGCAGCTGGCCGTTCGCGCCCAGGCGGCGGCCGCGCGCGTCGTCCATCCACGCGCCGCCGCTCTTGCCGGCGCGCGCGTACAGGTCGAGGTAGAACTGGCCCACCAGCTTGCCGTCGCGCTCGATGCGGTAGAAGCGCACGTCCTTGTGCCAGGCCGGCGCGTCGTCCGGCGCGATGGTGACGGAGAACAGCGAGGAAATCAGGCGGAACAGCCCGTCGACCACTTTGTGCTCGGGGAAGTACTGCTTCACTTCCTGGGCCGAGAAGGCGTAGCGCGCTTCCTGCAGTTTTTCCGACGCGTAGGGGATGTCCCAGGCTTGCAGCTGGCCGATGCCCAGCTCGTCTTTCGCGTAGGTGCTCAGCTCGGCGAAGTCCTGCTCGGCGTACGGCCGCGCGCGGCGCGCCAGGTCTTCCAGGAAGGCGATCACCTGCTCGGGGTCTTTCGCCATCTTCGGCACCAGCGACACTTCGGCGAAGTTCTTGTAGCCCAGCAGCTTGGCTTCCTCGTCGCGCAGCTTGAGCAGGGTGACGATGTTTTGCGTGTTGTCCCAGTCCTCGCGCTTGCTGAACGCGTCGCCCAGCTCGGAAGCCTTGGTGGCGTTGGCGCGGTAGACGGTTTCGCGCAGTTCGCGCTTGTCGGCGAATTGCAGGATCGGGTAGTAGGAAGGGAAATGCAGCGAGAACATCCAGCCGGCCTTGCCTTCTTTTTCGGCCAGCGCCTTGGCGGCCTGCTTCACGTCGTCCGGCAGGCCGGCCAGGTCGGCTTCGTTCTCGACCGTCAATTTATAGTCGTTGGTGGCGTCCAGCACGTTTTCCGAGAAGCGCGTCGAGACCGCCGCGTGTTCTTCCTGGATGGCGGCGAAGCGCTCCTTCTGTTCGGCCGGCAGTTCCGCGCCGCCCATGCGGAAGTCGCGGATGGCGTTGTCGATGATGCGCTTGCGGGCCGGGTCCAGCGCCTCGAACGCGGCGCTGGCGCGCAGCGCCTTGTACTTGGCGAACAGCGCCTCGTTTTGCGCCACGGCGGTGCCGAACTCGGTCATCTTCGGCTGGTTTTCGTTGTAGGCCGCGCGCAGCTCGGGCGTGTCGACCACATTGTTCAGATGGCTGACCACGCCCCACGCACGGCCCAGCAGCTCCGACGAGTCTTCCAGCGGCGCCACGAAGTTGTCCCACGTTACCTCGTCGGTCGGCGCTTCCAGCGACGCGACCACGGCGTAGCTTTTTTCCAGCAGGTGGTCGATGGCCGGCGTGACGTGCTCGGCCTGGATGGCGTCGAAGCGGGGCAGGCCGGTGAAATCCAGCAGGGGGTTGTTCAGTGCGTCAGTAGTCATAGTCCGTCCAATGTGGCCTAAAAAGCCTTGATTATTTGCGCTCGGCCGACTCGATGGTGTTCATCAACAGCATGGTGATGGTCATCGGGCCCACGCCGCCAGGTACTGGCGTGATGTGCGAAGCCACTTCCTTGATGTTGGCGAAATCCACGTCGCCGCACAGTTTGCCCGCGTCGTCGCGGTTCATGCCCACGTCGATCACGATGGCGCCCGGCTTCACCATATCAGCGGTGAGCGTGTTGCGGCGTCCGACTGCGGCCACCACCACGTCGGCCTGGCGGGTGTACAGACCCAGGTCCGGGGTGGCACTGTGGCAGATGGTGACGGTGGCGTTCGCTTGCAAGAGCAGCAGGGCCATCGGCTTGCCGACCGTGTTGCTGCGGCCGATCACGACAGCGTGCTTGCCGCGCAGGTCCACGCCGGTGGACTCGATCAGCTTCATGCAGCCGTACGGCGTGCAGGGGCGGAAGCCTTCCAGGCCGGTCATCAGCTCGCCGGCGCTGAGCACCGAGTAGCCGTCCACGTCTTTCGCAGTGGCGATGGCTTCGATCACCTTGTGCGGGTTGATGTGCTTGGGCAGCGGCATCTGCACCAGGATGCCGTGGATGGCCGGGTCTTCGTTCAGCGCTGCAATGCGCGCCAGCAGGGCCGCTTCGCTCAGGTCGGCCTCGTACTTCTCCAGCACCGAATGGAAACCGACATCGCCGCAGGCTTTTACCTTGTTGCGCACGTAGACCTGCGAGGCCGGGTCTTCGCCGACCAGGATCACGGCCAGGCCGGGCTGTTTGCCCTGGGCGGTGAGTTTGGCGGCGCGTTCCGCGATTTCAGCGCGCAGTTTTTGGGAGAGGGCGATACCGTCGATCAGTTGAGCAGACATGATTTTGGAGAGGTGGGAAGGAAAACCAGAATTATAAGGCCGGAGCGTCCCGGCGGCCCTGCCGCGGGAGCCGGAATCTAGGTGTATCCCATAATATGAAACGTTTTATCGTAATTTGAAAAATCAGGAAATCGCTGTTAGAATCTTCACACTAATCCGAAGTCTTAGTAAATAATCACGACGCACCGTCCGATAGCGATCCGGGCATTCACACTAGGAGACTCACCGCATGGCACCTCAACTTGACCAGGTCACGGCACTCACGGCCAACGATTCTGATAAGCAAGAAACCAAAGAATGGCTGGAGGCGCTACAAGCCGTCCTGGAAAATGAAGGCCCGGACCGCGCGCACTATCTGATGGAACGTTTGATCGACCTGGCCCGCCAAAGCGGCTCGGACATCCCGTTCTCGGCCAACACCGCCTACGTCAACACCATCCCCGCCCACCTCGAGCAGCACTGCCCGGGCAACCTGGAATACGAAGAGAAGCTGCGTTCGTGGATGCGCTGGAACGCCATGGCCATGGTGGTCAAGGCCAACCGCGTGGACGGCGACCTCGGTGGCCACCTGTCCTCGTTTGCTTCGCTGGCCAACATGCTGGGCATCGGCTTCAACCACTTCTGGAAAGCGCCGAGCGACACCCACGGCGGCGACCTGCTGTACATCCAGGGCCACTCCTCGCCCGGCGTGTACGCCCGCGCCTTCCTGGAAGGCCGCCTGACCGAAGAACAACTGACCCATTACCGCCGCGAAGTCGACGGCAAGGGTCTGTCGTCGTATCCGCACCCGAAACTGATGCCGAACTTCTGGCAGTTCCCGACCGTCTCCATGGGCCTGGGCCCGCTGATGGCGATCTACCAGGCGCGCTTCCTGAAGTACCTGCACGCCCGCTCGATCGCCGACACCACCGGCCGCAAGGTCTGGGCCTTCTGCGGCGACGGCGAGATGGACGAACCGGAATCGCTGGGCGCCATCGGCATGGCCGCACGCGAGAAGCTGGACAACCTGGTCATCGTGGTCAACTGCAACCTGCAGCGCCTGGACGGCCCGGTGCGCGGCAACGGCAAGATCATCCAGGAACTGGAGGCCGACTTCCGCGGCGCCGGCTGGAACGTGGTCAAAGTCATCTGGGGTCCGGGCTGGGATGCCCTGCTGAAGCAGGACAAGGAAGGCATCCTGCAAAAAGTGATGATGGAAACCATCGACGGCGAATACCAGAACTACAAGGCCAAGGACGGCGCCTACGTGCGCAAGCACTTCTTCGGCAAGCATCCGAAGCTGCTGGAAATGGTCGCCAACATGACCGACGACGACATCTGGCGCCTGACCCGCGGCGGCCACGACCCGCACAAGATCTACGCCGCCTTCAAGGTCGCCCAGGAACACCAGGGCCAGCCTACCGTCCTGCTGGTGAAGACCATCAAGGGCTTCGGCATGGGCAAGCACGGCGAAGCGCGCAACACCGCGCACAACACCAAGAAACTGACCGACGAAGCCGTGCGCGAAATGCGCGACCGCTACTCGATCCCGATCCCGGACGACCAGCTGGCCGACATCCCGTTCTACAAGCCGGCCGACGACGCGCCTGAAATCAAGTACCTGCACGAGCGCCGCGCGGCG
>NZ_BAAKJE010000111.1:0-6350 GCF_059704565.1 Massilia sp. NBRC 108631 | reverse complement strand
GAGCGTGGCGTCCATGTGGAAGTGGGCGTCGACGAAGGGCGGCGACACCAGGTCGCCGGCGGCGTCGATTTCCTGCGCGCCGCGCACCGGCAGGGCCGGGCCGACAGCGGCGATCTTGCCGCCGGCGATGGCCAGGTCGATGCCGCGCCGGCCGTCCGGCAAGCTGGCGTTGCGTATTACGGTATCCATTGCTGCGTCCGTCGTGGCTTCCATGCTGTCCTCCCAGGCTGCGATGGCCGATTGTAGGCAGACGCCGCCCCGCGGCGCAACAGTATCGGCAAGCCGAACCGTTGAGGCGCCGTGTTGCAGTGCGTCAATACCGTCTTGCAAGCTGCAGAGCTGGCGAAAGAAATAACTTTTCTTCGCCAGCGATCGCCGCTAGAATGGATTTTATTGCAGCGCAATATAAACGTTCCCAGGAGAAGTCATGTTTTCGTTCACCGAACAATTTTCCGCCGCCACCGCCACTGCCAAGTCGCAGCTGGACAAGCAAATCAACGTCGCCAACGAATTCGCCGCCACGGCCTTCGACGGCGTGCAGCAGATCATTGCCCTGAATGTCAGCGCCACCAAGGCTTCGGTGGAAAAGTCTTCCGCCGCCGCCAGGCAACTGTTTGAAGCCAGGGATCCGGCCGAGTTCTTCAAGCTGAACGCGGTGCAGGCACCCAGCCTGGACAACGTGCTGGCCTACGGCCGCGAACTGGCCAGCATCGCCAGCAAGACCCAGGCCGAGCTGCTCGAGGTGGTGAAGGAGCAGATCAAGGACGCCAGCGTGGCCGCCAAGCTGCCGGCACCGGCCGCCGGCGCGTTTGCCGCGCCTTTCACCGCTCCCTTCGCGCATCCCTTCCCGAACCCGTTTGCCAGCCTGTTTACCGACCCGTTCTCCAGCCAGGCCACGGCGGCAGCCCCGGCAGCCGCTCCGATTGCAGCCCCGGTGTCCGCGCCGCCAGCCCCCGCAGCGCCTGTAGCCAAAGCGCCAGCCGCCGTTGCGCCGCCGGCGCCGGCAGCTGCGCCGGTGGCCGCCCAGGCCGAAGCCGAGCCAGCTGCGCCAGCCACCGTGGTCACCCCGCCGGCCCCCAAGGCCGTGGCCGCCGCGGTAGCCGAAGCCGTGGCGCCGGTGCAGGAGGAGAGCGCTGCGCACAAGCCTGGCAAAGCCAAGGCCGGCGCCGCCAAGGCCAACGCTGCCGGCGAAGCCATCTCGCTGAAGGCAGCCAAGAAGTAAGGCGCAGCACAGCGGGAAACCACTCCGCCCTGCAGGGCGGACCTCGCTGAGGTATCCTAGCGGGCTTGACGCTGCAAGGATATTTCAATGAGTTTAACGAGGCTGATCGCCGGCTTTGTGCGCCAGCACTGGCCGGCCTATCTCGCCGCCGCCGCCATGCTGGCCGGCGTGGCTTTCCTGAGCATCCTGGTGCCGCGCCGCATCGGCGCGATGATAGACGGCCTGGCCGCCCACACCTTGTCCGGCACCGCCCTGCTGCTGCAGATCGGCGAGCTGCTGCTGATCGGCGCGGCCATCTATTTCCTGCGCGTGGGCTGGCGCTTGCGCCTGTTCGCGGCCGCCTACCAGCTCGGCGTGCAGCTGCGCACGCGCTTCTACGCGCGCCTGTCGCTGCAGGGTCCGGCCTTCTACCAGAAACAGCGCACCGGCGACCTGATGGCGCTGGCCACCAACGACATCGACGCCATCGAAATGGCGGCCGGCGAAGCCATGCTGGCCGGCTTCGACGGCACGCTGACCCTGGTGATGGTGCTGGGTATCATGCTGCTAGGCGTGGACTGGCGACTGGCCACCATCGCCCTGCTGCCCTTCCCGCTGATGGCGCTGGCCTTCTGGCGCATTTCCAGCCACATCCACACCGCTTCCACCGATTCGCTGAAGCGCTTTTCCGCGCTCAACGGCCACGTGCAGGAAACCCTGTCCGGCGTGCGCACCTTGCGCGCGCTGGGCCTGGAACAGCGCAGCAGCGCCCAGTTCGGCGAACTGGCCGGCCACGCCGCCAAGGCCAGCCTGACCGCGCAAGTGTGGGAAGCGGCCTACGAGCCGGCCGTGGGCCTGACGCTGACCGCCGCCACCGGGCTGACGCTGGGCCTGGGCGGCTACCTGGTGTGGCAGGGCGAGCTGACCATTGGCGCGCTGACCGCCTTTAGCATGTACCTGGGCCAGCTGATCTGGCCGATGTTCGCGGCCGGCTGGGTGCTGTCGCTGATCGAACGCGGCCGCGCCGCCTATGCGCGCCTGCAACCGATGCTGGACGCGCCGCTGGCGGTGGACGACCACGGCAAGATCGCGCAGCTGCCGCCGGGCGAACTGGCGCTGGAGCGGGTCAGCTATGCCTATCCCGGCCAGGCCGCCGGGGCCGAGCCGGCGCTGAAGGACATTTCGCTGCGCCTGCAGCCGGGCCAGACCCTGGGCCTGGTCGGCCCCACCGGCAGCGGCAAGTCGACCCTGCTGCGCATCCTGCTGCGCCAGCTCACGCCGCAGCACGGCACGGTGCGCTGGGGCGCGCACACGCTGGACCAGTACACCTTGCGCGCCTTGCGCGGGGCCATCAGCTGGGTGCCGCAGGAATCCTTCCTGTTCTCGGCCACCATCGCCGACAACATCGCGCTGGCGCGCGAACACGCCAGCCGCGCGGACGTGGAACACGCCGCCGATCTGGCCGCCATCCACGACGACATCCTGCTGTTCCCGCAGGGTTACGACACCGAGGTGGGCGAGAAAGGCATCACGCTGTCCGGCGGCCAGCGCCAGCGCGTGGCCATCGCCCGCGCGCTGCTGGCCGACAACTCCCTGCTGCTGCTGGACGACGCCTTGTCGGCGGTGGACACCGGCACCGAAACGCGCATCCTGGAACACCTGGAGGAACTGCGCCGCGCCGGCCACCAGAGCGGCGCCGAACGCAGCGCCATCATCGCCAGCCACCGCCTGAGCGCGGTGGTCAACGCCGACCTGATCATCGTGCTGCGCGACGGCCGCATCAGCGAAACCGGCACCCACGATCAACTACTGGAGCGGGACGGCTGGTACGCCAGCCAGTGGCGCTACCAGCAACTGGAGGCCAGCCTCGATGCTCTCTAAACCGGACGAAACCTCCGCCCGCAAGCAAACCGCGCAGGCCATCGGCCTGCTGCACCGCGCCGCGCTGCCGGACCGCCACCACCTCGGTTGGGCCCTGCTGTGGCTGATCGCCGCCGCCTTCCTCGAAGTGCTGGGGCCGATCGCCGGCAAGGCGCTGATCGACGAACACCTGCTGCCGCGCCACCTGGACTGGCCGCGCATGGCCACCTTGCTGGCGGCAGTGCTGCTGACCGGCTGGATCGCCAGCGGCCTGCGCTACCTGCAGCTGGTGCGCCTGTCCGGCCTGGCGATGCGCTCGGTGCAGCGGCTGCGCGAGCAGGTCTATGGCCATGTGCTGCGCCTGCCGATGGCCTTCTTCGACCGCGCCATCATCGGCCAGCTGGTCTCGCGCGTGACCAACGACACCGAAGCGGTCAAGACGCTGTACGTGCAGGTGCTGTTCGTCATGCTCGACAGCACCATCGTGCTGGTCGGTACCATGATCGCCATGGCCTGGCTGGACTGGCGCCTGATGCTGATCGTGCTGGCGCTGCTGCCGGCAGTGCTGCTTATCGTCTGGCTGTACCAGCGCTGGAGCGCGCCGGCCGTCACGCGCGCGCGCCAGCTGCGCAGCGAGATCAATGGCCAGATGGCCGAGTCCATCGGCGGCATGCCGGTGCTGCAGGCCAACAACGCGGAAGCGCGCTTCGCCGCGCGCTTCGGCAAGACCAACGCCGAGCACTACACCCAGCGCCTGGCCGAGATCCGTGCCAACGCCTGGCTGCTGCGCCCGGCGCTGGACATGCTCAATGTGATCCTGCTGGGCGCGGTCATCTTCGCCTTCGGCCAGCGTGAAATGAGCGCGGCCGAGGTCGGCATCCTGTACGCCTTCATCAGCTACATCGCGCGCGTGATCGAGCCGCTGATCCAGATCACCATGCAGTTCAGCCAGCTGCAGCAGTCGGTGGTGGCCACGGCGCGCGTGTCGGCGCTGCTGGACGAGCCGGTGGCCGACGAGCACAGCGCGGCGGCCGGCGTGCAGCACGCGTCCCCGGGCGCCGCCTCGCCGGGCGCGCGCGCCGACGTACCCGCTGTGTCCATCCGCCACCTGAGCTTCGCCTACAACACAGAGCAGACCGTGCTGCACGAGCTGTCGCTCGACATTCCGCAGGGCGGCTTCTTCGGCATCGTCGGCCACACCGGCAGCGGCAAGTCCACCCTGCTGTCGCTGATGCTGCGCTACTACCCGGTCCAGCACGGCAGCATCGCCATCCTGGGCGAAGCGCTGGCCGGCATCCCCAACGCACGCTTCCGCGGCGAAGTGGGCCTGGTGCCGCAAGACCCCTTCCTGCTGGCCGCCTCGGCGCGCGAGAACATCGACATGGGGCGCGGCCTGTCCGACGCCGACATCGAAGCGGCCGCGCGCGCGGCCCACGCGCACGGCTTCATCGCCGCGCTCGAGCACGGCTACGCCACCGAGCTGGGCGAAGGCGGCTCGCGCCTGTCCAGCGGCCAGAAGCAGCTGATTGCCATCGCCCGCGCGCTGGCCGGCAAGCCGCGCATCCTGCTGCTGGACGAAGCCACTTCGCGCATCGACAGCCAGACCGAGCAGGTGGTGCAGACCGCGCTCGACGAGTTGCGCGGACGCGTCACCATCATCGCTATCGCGCACCGCCTGTCCACCATCCGCGACGCCGACCGCATCGTGGTGCTGAACCACGGCCGCATTGCCGAGGCCGGTGCGCACGACCAGCTGATGCAGATCGAGGGCGGGCTGTACCAGCGGCTGTACCTGCTGCAGCAGCTGGCCGTCTAGCTCGTCTTATAGCTCGTCTTATAACCTTGTCGCCTAGCTTGTCTCTTTGCCAGTAGCACCAAAGGACAAGTTCCTTTGGTGCCGGCATGGCAGATACTCCGCTCATTCATACCCCGGAGTGTCGCCATGAAAACCCACTTTTCAATCAAACAAGCGTTCATCGCGCTGTTGCTGGTCACCCTGCTGCTGGCCGCGCTGACCCTGTGGGCCATGCTGCGCGTGAGCGAGCGCGAAACGGCCGCCACCCAGGCCCACCAGGCGCGCTACAACTCCTACATGCTGGCCGACGAACTGCGCCAGAGCTCGGACGACCTGACCCGGCTGGCGCGCACCTACGTGGTCACCAGCGATGCCCGCTATGAGCAACAATACAACGACATCCTCGACATCCGCAACGGCAAGAAGCCGCGCCCCGAACACTACGAGCGCATCTACTGGGACTTCGTGGCCGGCGGCGTGCCGGTGCCGCCGGCCAGCGGCAAGACCGTGCCGCTGCAGGACCTGATGAAGCAGGCCGGCTTCAGCGCGCAGGAGTTCGCCAGCCTGCAGGCGGCGCAAGCCAATTCGGACGCGCTGGTGCGCACGGAAGTGACCGCCATGTACGCGGTGAAGGGCTTGTTCGACGACGGCAGCGGCAAGTTCACGCGCCAGGGCGAGCCGGACCTGGCGCTGGCCCGCAAGCTGATGCACGACCAGGCTTACCACCAGAACAAGGCCCGCATCATGCAGCCGGTGAACGAATTCCTGACCCAGCTTGACGCCCGCACCGGCAGCGCCGTGCGCGAGGCCGAACAGGCCGTGCGCGCCGCCTTCACGCTGGCCGTGGTGCTGGTGCTGCTGTCGGTGGCGGTGCCGGTGGCCGGCCTGCGCTTCATCTACAGCCAGCTGAAGCGCGACCTGGGCACGGCCATCACGGCCGCCGAACGCATTGCGGCGGGCGACCTGAGCGCCGACATCGTGGTGCGCCATCAGGATGAAATCGGCACGCTGATGCAAGCCATCGCCACCATCAACAACAGCCTGGCCGGCATGATAGGCGAGATCCGCGGCAGCACCGAGCAGATGAGCACGGCCACCAACGAGATCGCGCTGGGCAACGCCGACCTGTCGGCGCGCACCGAGTCGCAGGCCAGTTCGCTGGAGGAGACGGCCAGCTCGATGGAAACGCTGACCTCCACCGTGCAGCAAAACGCCAACAGCGCCAGCCAGGCCAACCAGCTGGCCGGCACCGCCTCCCAGGTTGCGGCCAAGGGCGGCGCGGTGGTGGCGCAGGTGGTCAGCACCATGGGCGCCATCAAGGAAAGCTCGGGCCGCATCGCCGACATCATCGGCACCATCGACGGCATTGCCTTCCAGACCAACATCCTGGCGCTGAACGCGGCGGTGGAAGCGGCCCGCGCCGGCGAGCAGGGGCGCGGCTTCGCGGTGGTGGCCTCCGAAGTGCGCAACCTGGCGCAGCGCTCGGCGGCGGCG
>NZ_BAAKJE010000110.1:0-203 GCF_059704565.1 Massilia sp. NBRC 108631 | reverse complement strand
AGGTGGTCGACACCATGGAATCGATCAACGCCTCGTCGCGCAAGATCGTGGACATCATCAGCGTCATCGACGGCATTGCCTTCCAGACCAACATCCTGGCGCTGAACGCGGCGGTGGAAGCGGCCCGCGCCGGCGAGCAGGGGCGCGGCTTCGCGGTGGTGGCCTCCGAAGTGCGCAACCTGGCGCAGCGCTCGGCGGCGGCG
>NZ_BAAKJE010000109.1:0-18149 GCF_059704565.1 Massilia sp. NBRC 108631 | reverse complement strand
ATCCTTCCTACTTCGGGGTCTGACCCCGAAGTAGGAAGGATGCGGCACAGGTCGCTTGTAGGAATTCGCGAATGTTTGTAAGGATTGCACTAGTGTTTTGTAGGAAATCCGGGCTGAAGGTATCATGGGGCTATCGCGCCACGGAGCCTGACCATGAAACGCAAATTGCACCTGCTTGTCATCGATCCGCAAAATGACTTTTGCGACTTGCCTGCCGCTTATCTGCCGGAGAATCCGGCCACCAAGGGCTTGCACGCGCCGGCGCTGCCGGTGCCAGGGGCGCACCAGGATATGCTGCGCCTGGCGGGCTTGATCAACCGCGGCCGCCACGGCTTGACGGCTATCAGCGTCACCCTCGATTCCCACCACCGCTACGACATCGCGCATCCGACCTTCTGGCTCAACGCGGAGGGCGCCGCGCCCGAGCCGTTTACCCAGATCACCGCCGCCGACGTGCGCGGGAAAAAATTCCTGCCGCGCGATTCGGCCGCCTTGCCGCGCGCGCTGGCCTATCTGGATGCGCTCGAACAGGCCGAGCGCTATCGCCTGATGATCTGGCCGGTACATTGCGAGATCGGCTCTTGGGGCCACAATGTGCACGAGGATGTGCGCTCGGCCTATAACCGCTGGGAAGACGCGTCGCTCGGCACCGTCACCAAGATCGCCAAGGGTGCCAATCCCTGGACCGAGCACTATTCGGCCGTGATGGCCGAAGTGCCGGACGACGCCGATCCTGATACGCAATTGAACCGCACCCTAATCGACCGCCTGGCCGAAGCGGAACTGGTCTACATCGCCGGCGAGGCGGGCAGCCACTGCGTCAAGGCGACCACTGAACATATCGCCGCGCAGTTCACCGCGCGGTTCGGCGAGGACGGCCGCCGCCGCCTGGTGCTCATCACCGACTGCATGAGCCCCGTGGCCGGCTTCTGCGACCAGTACCAGGACTTCCTCGAAGAGATGGAGGAGAGCGGCGTGCGCCTGGCCCAGTCGGGCGACGTGCTGCAAGAGCTGCTGGTCAATGCCGGCCGTTGAAGTGACTGGAGAATAACTTGATGATCCCCGTGGTACGCAGCCTGCTGGAAACCGACCTGTATAAATTCAGCATGTGGCAGGCTTTGCTGCATGGTCACCCCGGCGCGCACGCCGAGTACGAGTTTCTGTGCCGGAACACGACCGTGTTCCCGCTGGCCGAACTGGCCGATGAAGTGAACGCGCAGCTGGACCACTTGTGCGCCATGTCCTTCGCCGACGACGAGCTGGATTATCTGCGCTCGCTGCGCTACATGAAGGCCGACTTTGTCGATTTCCTGGCCGTGTTCCGCTTCCAGCGCAAGTTCATCCACGTGGAGGTGCAGGGCGACGCGCTGGCCATCACGGCCGCCGGCCCGCAGGTGCATGTGATGGGCTTCGAGATCTTCGTGCTCTACATCGTCAACGAGCTGTATTTCCGCCGCTTCGACCAGGCCGGCGCGCTGGCCGAGGGCCGCGAACGCCTGGTCGACAAGATCGCCTCGCTGAAGGCCTTCGGCCTGCAGCCCGGCCTGCGCCATCCCTTCGAGTTTTCCGACTTCGGCCTGCGCCGCCGTTTCTCCTCGGCCTGGCACGACGAAGTGGTGCTGCGCCTGGCGGCCGAGGTGCCGCAGTACTTCAAGGGCACCTCCAACGTTTACCTGGCCAAACGCCTTGGCATGGTGCCCATCGGGACCATGGCGCATGAGTACATGCAGTCCTTCCAGGCTTTCGGCGTGCGCTTGCGCGACTTCCAGAAGGCTGCGCTGGAGGACTGGGTGCAGGAGTACCGGGGCGACCTGGGCGTGGCGCTGACCGACGTGGTGGGCATGGATGCGTTCCTGGACGACTTCGACCTGTACTTCGCCAAGCTGTTCGACGGCCTGCGGCACGATTCCGGCGATCCGGTGGTGTGGGGCGAGAAGGCGCTGGCGCATTATGCCGCGCTGCGCATCGACGCCAACACCAAGCGCCTGGTGTTCTCGGACGGCCTGGACCTGCCGACCGCCTTCAGCCTGTACCGCCACTTCGCCGGCCGCATCATGACCGGCTTCGGCATCGGCACCAATCTCACCAACGACGTCGGCCTGACGCCGCTCAACATCGTCATGAAGCTGGTGCGCTGCAATGGCCAGTCGGTGGCCAAGCTGTCCGATTCGCCGGGCAAGACCATGTGCAAGGACGAGACCTTCCTGGCTTACCTGCGGCAGGTATTCCACCACCCTGTGTAAGCACCAGCCTGCCTTCCAGTCGCTCCTCGTCAACCGGACCTTGCTCAACATTTGATGCGGCGCAAGGAGCGTCTTGTTTCGGCGCGGGGCGCCGCTGCGCCGATTATTCTTAACTGCGTGAGTAGGGGAATGTCTACAACGCAGGAGGAAATCATGCCGAGCCTATCGAGCTGCTTGCCATTTACAGCGGCATTGCTGATGTCGCTGGCCTCAATTTGCCACGCGGATACCTGGCGCGGTACCGCGCCGTTCTGTGATGGCTCGTGTCTTCCCGGGGAGCAGAAAGTTGGTGAAAGCGACTATGGCGACGGCGGATATTGCGTCACCGGGAAGAAGGCCTTGTGCCGCAACGCCAATCCAGCCTGTCCGGTGACCTCCACGAAAACCGAGTGCTACGGCGTGGTCAAGATATGCGAGAACGGTTCTGCGGACCAGACCGGCTTCTGGCGCGGTTGCACCACGTACGCGTGCGGCGTGTGCATTGGAATCGGCAGCACGTCGTCGGCGCTGACCTTTGGCGCTCCGCCTTGCAGGCAGGGCTATGTATGGCGGGAGGCGGTGGCGGATGACTACGTCTGCGTTCCGCCGTCGACCCGTTCGCAAGCGGCCCGGGACAACCGGCAAGCCGCTGACCGCCGTTCACCCAACGGTGGTCCTTACGGCCCGGCCACCTGCAAAAGCGGATACGTCTGGCGGGAGGCATCCCCGAGCGACCTGGTATGCGTAACGCCGGAAACCCGGGCCCAAACGGCGGCCGACAATGGCCTTGCGGCCGAACGGCGGGTGCCGGCGCCTGTCAACTATGGTCGCGATACGTGCGAGCAGGGCTATGTCTGGCGCGAGGCGATTGCCAACGACCGCGTCTGCGTGACGCCGCAGACCCGCGCGCAGGCGTGGGCCGACAACGCGGCGGCGGCTTCCCGGCGTTCTCCCAGTGGCGGGCCATCCGGTCCCGATACATGCAAACCGGGCTTTGTCTGGCGTGAAGTGGTGCCCACCGATCATGTCTGCGTCGATCCGGCGGTGCGGCAGGCTGTGGCCAGCGACAACGGCGCCGCGAGGCAGCGGCGAGTGGCGCACTAGCACCTCCGCGGCTTGAGCTGCCTCCGCTGCGCCCGCTTGCCGCCGGCTTCGCGCGCACGCGGCACCTGGTTCGCGGCCTTCTGCAAGCGGCTGCGGTAATCGCCCGGCGTGACGCCCACGCCACGTCAGGCCTGTCGCAGTTCGCTAGGCGTCGATGGCGTTGTGGCGGCGCAAAATGGCTTCGGCCTGCTCGCGCTGGTCGTCGTCCAGCACGTCCACGCTCAGCAGCGCGACCGGGCGCGGGCGCGGCTCGTCGGTTTTGTCCGCGCTGTCCGGCGTGAGGGAGTTGAAGATATTATCGACTGCCGATACGGTGGTGCTTTGCGCGAGCGCACGGTGCGGCGCCAGGTTGAGGGCGCTGGCGGGGAAGCCCGCCGCCAGCAGCGCGCCGCGGGCGGCCTCGGCGTCGTCCTGCGACATGAAATTGCGGTGGATTGTATTGGCCATGACGGCGTGCTCCTTGGATCGTTGCGTGATGGCGTATTGTGGGCGAAAGCGGCGCGCCGCGTCGCCGCCTTCGGGGCAGGGGGCTTAGAAACCGGTGATGACGGTTTCGCTGTGCTCGACCTTGGGCGGCTGGGCGAAGAAGCCGCCCACCAGTGCGCGCCAGGCCTGGAAGTCCTCGCTGCCGCGGAAGTCGACGGTATGGTTCTCCAGCGTGGTCCAGTTGATCACCAGGTGGTAGGTGTCGGGACGCTCGATGATGCGTTCGAGGCGCATCGCCTCGCAGCCCTTGGCGCGCTTGAACAGCGGCACGGCTTCCTTGACGGCCGCTTCGAACGCGGCGTTGGTGTCGGGTTTGATCTGAATTTCGGCGACTTCGTAAATCATGGTCAGGTCCTCAGGTTGGCAATCCAACCATTTTGCCCGAAAGCACAGAACCATGCACGGAGCCGCCGTAATACCCGCTAGATGCCGGCGGTGTTCTATTGGCGATTGCCGCCGCTGCCGGAAGGGGCGGGTTTCTCCAGGCCTTGCCGCAGGGCGTCGGCGTTGCAGTCGCGCTGGAAGCCTTCGGCGCGCTGGTCTTCGGTGCAGCCGCCCGACAGCAAGTCGTCGGTGCGGCCGGCGGACTGGCTGTTGCCGGGCGCTGCGGCGTCGCGGATGCCGGACTGGCTGCTGCCCCCCGTGCTGCCGGCGCCCATGCTGCCGGCGCTGGTCGTGCCCGAGTGGGTTTGCTGCTCGAATTTGCGGCGTCGTGGTTCGTATGCGTCCATGATGGTCTCCTCATTCCGGTTGCGCGTGGGTATGAGGAGTATAGGACTCGCGCCGGGGATGTCCAGCAAAATAGATTCAGCTATAAATCAAGCTCAATCCAGGTGGGGGCGTGGTCGCTGGGCTTCTCCCGGCCGCGCATGTCGCGGTCCACATTGGCCGCTTGCAGCACGCTGGCCAGCGCGGGACTGAGCAGCAAATGGTCGATGCGCAAGCCGGCGTCGCGGCCGTAGGCGTTGCGGAAATAGTCCCAGAAGGTGTAGATGCGCTCGCCCGGGTGCATGGTGCGCAGCGCGTCGCACCAGCCTTGTTCCAGCAGCCGGTGAAAGGCCGCCCGCGTTTCCGGGCGGAACAGCGCGTCGTCCACCCAGCGCTCCGGCTTGTAGACGTCCAGCTCGGTGGGCATGACGTTGAAGTCGCCCGCCAGCACCACCGGCGCGCCGGTGTCCAGCAGCTCGGCGGCGCGCAGGATCAGGCGCTCGAACCACTTCAGCTTGTAGTCGAACTTGGGGCCGGGCGCGGGGTTGCCGTTGGGCAGGTAGAGGCAGGCCACCACCACCCCGTCCACCACCGCTTCGATGTAGCGGCTTTGCGCGTCGTCGGGATCGCCCGCCAGCCCGCGCCCCACCTCCAGCGGCGCCTTGCCGCGCGCCAGGATCGCCACCCCGTTCCAGCTCTTCTGCCCGTGCCAGATGCATAGGTAGCCGGCCGCGTTGAGCGCCGCTTCGGGAAATTTCTCCTGCGGCGCCTTCAACTCCTGCAGGCAGGCGACGTCGGGCCTGGTTTCGCCCAGCCATTGCAGCAGCGCAGGCAGGCGGCTGGTGATGCCGTTGACATTGAACGTGGCGATGCGCATGGCCCCTCCGCAGTCAGGTGGAGCGCCTATTGTGACCGCAAGCGGCCAGGTCTGCCGCACGCTTTCGCCACGCTATGCTGCGTCAGGCTGCCTCAGGCTGCCTCAGGCCGCGTCCGCCGCCAGCGCCGGGTAGTCCGTGTAGCCCTCGGCGCCGCCGCCGTAGAACGCGGCCCGGTTCGGCTCGTTGAGCGGAGCGCCACGGCGGAAACGTTCGGGCAGGTCCGGGTTGGCGAGGAAGCTGCTGCCGAACACGGCGGCGTCGGCTTGGCCGCCGGCCAGCAAGGCCTCGGCGCTTGCCTGGGTCAGCCCGCCGCCCACCAGGTAGGCACCCTTGAAGCGCGGACGCAGCAGCGCGTGGTAGTCGGTCTTGGCGCCGAACAGCGCCACGTGCAGGTAGGCCAGGCCCAGCTTGTCGATATGCTCGACCAGGTAGGCGTAGGTTTCCTGCGGCGCGTCGTCGCGGATGTCGTTGAAGTTCATCTCGGGCGAGATCTTGACGCCAACGCGGTCCGCCCCGGCTTCGCCCGCCATGGCGGCCAGCACCTCCAGCACGAAGCGCGCGCGGTTGGGCAGCGAGCCACCGTACGCGTCGCCGCGCTGATTGGTGCCGGAGGACAGGAACTGCTCGGGCAAGTAGCCGGACGCGGCGTGCAGCTCAACGCCGTCGAAGCCCGCTGCCAGCGCGCGGCGGGTGGCGCGGCGGTAGCCGTCGATCGCGTCCGCGATCTCGTCCAGCGCCAGCGCGCGCGGCGTGACCATGTCTTGCTGGCCCTGCGCGGTCCAGGCCTGGCCTGCGGGGCGGATGGCAGATGGCGCCACCGGCTGCGCGCCGTCCAGCAGCAAGGGATGCGAAATGCGGCCGCAATGCATGAGCTGCATGAAGATGCGGCCGCCGCGCGCGTGCACCGCGCCGGTGATTTTTTTCCACGCCTCGACTTGCGCATCGGTCTCGATGCCGGGCGTGCGCACATAGCCCTTGCCCGTGGCTGCGGGGAATACGCCCTCTGTGATGATCAGCCCGGCACTGGCGCGCTGCGCGTAGTAGGCGGCGACCAGTTCGCCGGGCACGCCCGCGTCGTCCGAGCGGGAGCGCGTCATCGGCGCCATGATCATGCGGTTGGACAGGTCGGTGCGGCCGATGCGGACGGGGGTGAGCAATTGTTTGGCGGTCATGACGGGTTCCTTGGTTAGCTTGCGTGCGACGAGTATCCGTCATTCCACTGATGGGATAAATATGAGAAAATGGAATTCATTAATTCATTTTTGACGCAATCAAGCGTGCGATGCCGATGGACCTGCTCAACGACATGGCCTTGTTTGTGGAGGTGGCCAAAGTGCTCAGTTTCCGGCGCGCCTCCGAAGTAACGGGCATTCCCAACTCCACGCTGTCGCGCCGCATCACGGCGCTGGAGAAGGCCATCGGGCTGCGGCTCATGCACCGCACCACGCGCCGGATCGAGCTCACGGAAGCGGGACAGACTTACTTCGAACGCTGCAAGCGCATCGTGGACGAGGCCCGGCTGGCGCACGAGCAACTGGGCGACCTGCTGGCCCAGCCCAGCGGCGTGCTGCGCGCTGCCGTGGCGGTGGACTTCGGCATCACCTTCCTGGCGCCTTTGCTGGTGGAGTTCGCGGCCCTGTATCCCGGCCTGCGCTTCGAGCTGGACCTGGCGCCGCGCAACGTGGACCTGGTAAGCGAACCGTTCGACCTGGCCATCCGCATGGGCGAGCAGCCCGATTCGACGCTGATTGCGCGGCCGCTGGCGCGCCTGCCCGGTTACCTGTACGCGGCGCCGGCTTACCTGGAGCGGGCCGGCGAGCCGGCGCAGCCGCACGAACTGGCGGGCCACGAATGCCTGGTGTTCCGCGCGGCGAAGGGCGTGTGGGCGCTGCAGCGCGGGGAGGATAGCGCCGGGGTGCCGGTGAGCGGGCGCTTCCGGCTCAACAGCCTGGGCATGGTGCGGCGCATGGCGGCGCTGGGGCAGGGTATCGCCATCTTCCCGAAGGAGCTGGTGGCCGAGGAAGTGGCCAGCGGGCGCCTGCGGCAGATCCTGCCGCAATGGACGGCGCCATCCACCGCGGTGTATGCCGTCACGGCAACCCGCCTGCTGCCCGCCAAGACGCAGCGCTTTATCGAGTTCCTGACTGAACGGCTGCGGCAGGGTTGATGCTGTACGGCCGTTCGCGGTACTCGAAGTAGTCGAAGTCGGCGTGCAGGCCGCTGCCCGCCATGTCCTGGCAAGCCATGCCGACAAAAGTGCCGGTGAAGTTGGGCTGGCCCGGCGCGTTCGCTTCGTCCGACAGGATGCTGGCATCGAACTGCTGCGGCAGCCATTGCCAGTCGCCGCCGTCTGCGCCCACCCGGTAGCCGAACAGCAGGCGCTCCTCGTCCACTTCCACGCGCAGCTGCACCGGCACACCGGGCGGCAGCGCAATCGGCGCGGTGAAGGCGTCGCTCTGCACGTGGTTGGGCAGGCTGCTCATCACGCGCAGATGCTTGCCGGCGGCCTCGTCGTGCGTGATGTACAGGTAATGGAATTTGGCGCCGCCGTAGTAGCACACCAGGCCGGCCTGCTGCTGGTAGTGCTCGGGTTCGAAGTCCACGACGGTGGCGGCGCTGTAGCAGTGCGCTTGCTGGCGGCGCGCCACCAGCGCCTGGCGGAACTGGCTGCCCAGGCTTTCGCGGCCATACAGGCGCAAGTGGCCAGGCCGTGCCGTCAGGCTGAACAGCTCTTCGGGCCACGGCGTACGCAGCCACTGGAATGCCGGCGGCAGCGCCGGGGCGTCGAATTCGTCGCGCGCGGGCGCGATGGGGAAGCGCTGCTCCGGCAGGCCGGGCGCGGCGGCTTGCAGCTCGGGCGTGCCGTGGCCGTCCGCGCTGCGCAGCCAGCCGTCGCTGCCCCAGGCCATCGGCTGGATGGCGGTTTCGCGCCCCAAGGTGCAGGTGCCGCGGTTGCGCAGCGGACGGCCGCACAGGTACACCATATAGGTCTGCCCGTCCTGCGTCTCCACCAGGTCGGCATGGCCCGCGCGCTGGAGCGCAGAGTCGGGACGGTGGCGCGCACTCAGGATGGTCTGGTCTGGATGCAGCTCGTACGGCCCTTGCAGCTTGCGCGCGCGCGCCATGGTCACGCCGTGGTTCCAGCCGGTGCCGCCTTCGGCGGTGAGCAGGTAGTAGTAGCCGTTGCGCTTGTAGATGTGCGGCCCTTCGGTCAGCCCGTGCGGCGTGCCCTGGAAGATGTTCTCGCGGCGGCCGATCAGGCGGCCCTCCTGCACCGAGTATTCCTGCATCACGATGCCGGCGAAGCGGTTGCTGCCGGGACGGTGGTCCCACAGCTGGTTCAGCACATACTTGCGGCCGTCGTCGTCGTGGAACAGCGAGGGATCGAAGCCGCTGCTGTTGAGGTGCACCGGGTCGGACCACGGGCCGTCGATGGTGGGGCTGGTGACGAGGTAGTTATGGAAGTCGCGCAGCGAGGCGCCGCCGCTGGCCGCGCCGGTGGAGGTGCGGCCGTAGCGTTTCACGTCCGTGTAGATCAGCCAGAACAGGCCGTCCGCATGGGTCAGGCAGGGCGCCCACACGCCGCAGGAGTCCGGCGCGCCCAGCATGTTGAGCTGGCTGGCGCGGGTGAGCGGACGGGTGAGCAGGCGCCAGTGCACCAGGTCGCGAGAATGGTGGATCTGCACGCCCGGGTACCATTCGAAGGTGGAGGTGGCGATGTAGTAGTCGTCGCCCACGCGCACGATGGACGGGTCGGGATTAAAGCCGGGGAGGATGGGATTCTGAATCATGGTCTATTGGGTGACGAGGACGGGCTGCAGGGGCTCGCGCACCAGCACCCACAGCAGCAAGGCGGCCACCAGGTCCAGCACCGCCAGGCTGACAAAGAACGGCGTGTAGCCGACAGTGGAAATCAGGCCGCCGATCAGCAGCGAGAACAGCAGCAGCCCCAGGTTGCCGAAGCTGCCGCACATGCCGGCCACCGTGGCCACTTCGTTGCGGCGGAACAGGTCGGACGACATGGTGATGACGGTGACGGACAAGGTCTGGTGCGCAAAGCCGGCCAGGCTCAGCAGTGCAATCGCGGCATACGGGCTGTCCACGAAGCCAACAAAGGCCACGCCCATCATCATGCAGGCGCCCAGCGTGAACGCGCTGCGGCGCGCGTTAATCAGCCGCACGCCGCGCTTTTGCAGCGCCAGCACCACCACGGGGCCGAACAGGCAGCCCAGGTCGGCCGCCAGGAAGGGCAGCCAGGCGAACATGGCGATCTGCATCAGGTCGAAATGGCGCACCGTGGTCAGGTACAGCGGCACCCAGAACGACAGCGTGCCCCAGGTGGGATCGGCCAGGAAGCGGGGCAGGGCGATGCCCCAGAAATTGCGCATCCTGAGGATGCTGGTGATGGACGGGCGCTTGCCGTCGCCCTGCAGATGCTGTTCCTGTCCGTCCGCAATGTGCTTGGCCTCGGCGGCGGACAGGCGGCGGTGGCGCGCCGGCGCGTCGTACAGCAGCAGCCAGGCCGCCACCCACACCAGGCCCAGCGCGCCGGTGATCACGAAGGCGGACTGCCAGTTGTAGTGCAAAATGGCCCACACCACCAGCGGCGGCGCCAGCATGGAGCCGACCGAGGCGCCGATATTGAAGAAGCCGCCCGCCAGCCCGCGCTCCTTGGCCGGGAACCATTCGGACACGGCCTTCATGCCGGCCGGATTGGCCGATCCCTCGGCCAGGCCCAGCAGGCCGCGCAGCCAGGCCAGCGCCTGCCAGCTGGTGGCCATGCCGTGCGCCATGCAGATGACCGACCATGCCGCCGCAAACATGGCGAAGCCCCATTTCAGGCCGATCACGTCCAGCACGTAGCCGCACAGCGGCTGCAGCATGATGGCCCCCTGGAACGCCGCCGTGATGTACGAGTATTCCTGGGTGGTGATGTTCAGTTCAGTGAGCAGCGTCGGCGCCGACACGGCCAGCGTGCTGCGTGTCAGGTAGTTGATGACCGCGCCCAGCATGATCAAGCCTATCATCCACCAGCGCAGTCCTTTGATCTTGGAGATAGTCATGTTTGCGCAACCATAAATGTGACGGGATACGCACGATACCATAATTTCGAAACGGCTTGCCGAGTAATGATTGCGCTATCTTTTGCGGCGAGAAGGGGGCCAGAAGCGCCAGCGACGCCATCAGGCCGGCGGCGGCGAGCATCGCAGCGGTGTGCACGCAGACTGCGGCCAGCGCCAGCCCCAGCGAGCCGGTGGCGGTGATCTGGCGCGCCGGGCCGTCGCTGAGGCAGAACGGAATCAGGGCCGGCACCAGCATCAGGCCTGCGCCGTGGATGGTGGACACCATGCAGGACCACAGCGCCAGCGCGGCATGGCGGGCCGGCGGGCTGCCCGGCGTGCATGTGCTGCCCGGCAGGCGCGCGGCCTTGACGCGGCGCCCCAGCGCCGCCGGCGCGCCCAGCAGCGTCAGCACCGCGAGCAGGAATAGCGCACCGGCCAGCAGCTGGAGCGCGGCGCGCTCCATCGCCATGCCCAGCATGGCCGCAGCGGCCACCAGCACCACAGACGCGGTGTGGCCGGCGGCAATCGGCAGCAGTGCACGCAGGGCCGGCATGCGGCCGCCGTAGCGTCGGCCATGTAAGGCGGCGAAGATCCAGCCAGTGGCAGGGTTCAGCCCGTGCAGCGCGCCACTTCCCGCCACCGCCAGCCATGGCCATATGCTATCCATGCCACCTCCGCGTGTCCGCGTGGTCCGTGCTTCAGGCTGCGGCGTGGCAGCAGGCTGCGGATGCCGCTGCGGGGGCGTGCGCCGGCGCCGGATCGTACAGGTCGTGGTGGCGCACCCAGGACATGGTGTCGGCCTGGCCTTCCTCCTGCCGGCCCTTGGGCGTCAGGTCCAGCAAGGCATAGGTGTGCATCATCACCTCCACGCCGCGTCCGTAGGTGGAGTAGGTGCGGTAAATGTGTCCGTCGCCGTCCTTGTAGAACACGCTGATGCCCGGAGCATCCGGCAGCGGGAAGGGCTGCATGGTGAAGTTATAGTAGACGTTGCCCTTGGCCGTCTGCTCCGGCGTGAAACTGACATCGAAGTCGTAGTTGAAATCGCCGCTGCCGGATGACACCCAGTTGAACTGCCAGCCCATGCGCCGGCGGAAACGTTCGATGTCCTCTACCGGCGCGCGCGATACGGCCACGAAAGCCAGATCCCGCTGGGCCAGGTGCGGCAGCGCGCCGTCCGTGTGGTCCGCCATGTAGGAGCAGCTGCGGCAGCCTTGCTCCTTGCCGGGTGTGAACATGAAGTGCTGCACCATCAGCTGGCGGCGGCCTTCGAACAGATCGGCCAGCGCGCGCTTGCCCTGGGGTGTATCGAACACGTAATGCTTGTCGATGCGCACCCACGGCAGCGCGCGCCGTTCGCGGGCGACTGCATCGTGCAGGCGCATCAGTTCCTTCTCGCGCTCCAGCAAGGCCTTGCGTTCGCTGGTCCACTGCTCGCTGCTGACCACGGGATGGGTATGGGTATCGTTCATGATTTGCTCCTTGATGGCTTAGTTTTTCGGGCGCCGCACGGCGCGCACTTTGCCGCTGCCGCCGCCGCCCGCGTAGAACAGGTCCGCGCCGTCCGATTCCAGGCCGCTGATGTTCGTGCCGGCCGGCATTGCCAGCCGCTCCAGCACATCGCCACTGTTCGGGTCGACGCGGCGGATCTCGCTGTCGTCGCCCTCCCAGGTGGCGTGCCACAGTTCGCCGTCCACCCAGGTCACGCCGGTGACGAAGCGGTTGGAGCTGATGCTGCGGATGACGGCGCCGGTGGCGGGATCGATCTGGTGGATCTTGCGGTCGCGGTACTGGCCCACCCACAGGCTGCCTTCGGCCCAGGTCAGGCCCGAGTCGCCGCCCTGGCCGGGCGCGGGGATGGAGGACAGGACGTTGCCGGTGGCGGGGTCGATCTTGTCGATGCGGTCCTCGGCAATCTGGTACAGATAGGTGCCGTCGAAGGCGGTGCCGGCGTCGCAGGCACGGTCCAGCGTGCGCGTGGTGTCGCCGCTGGCCGGATCGAAGGCGATCAGTTTGGCGCCGGTGGCGGCCCACACGCGCTGGCCGTCATGGGTGACGCCGGCGATGCTGCTGGCGCCGTCGAAGGGCCCATACTCGCGCACGATTTCCGCCGTGCGCGGACTGCTTTGGTTCTTGCTGGTCATTGCTGTCTCCTGGTGTCGCGCCACGGATCGGCGCCGCAAGAGAACTTTATGCCATCGCCAGCGCGGCAGGGAGTAACAAGATTGTCGTGTATCCGGCCAGCGGGGGCGCGAGCCAGCGGCAGGTGCGCGCCTTGCCGATGGAGCGCGCGCGTCCTTCGGCTTCCAGATCGGCCAGCGCGCGCTGCACGGTGCGCTGGCTGGCGCCCAGGGCCAGCGCCAGGGCAGAGGTGGACCAGGCTGCGCCGTCGGACAGCAGGGCAAGCAGCGAGGCCTGGTCGCCGTCGATGGGGGGCGTCAGCACGGCCACCGGGCGTTCGCCGTGCGGCTTGAGCACGAAGCCGCGCGGCGTGGCTTCGATGCGGGCGAAGCCGGCGGCCAGCGCGCGCAGGCGGCCGATTTCAACGCGCAAGCGGGCCCGGTGGGTTTCGTCCGGGGCTTGCATATTGAAGGCGCTGGCAATCAGGGACTCGCGGTCGGCGCCGCCAGGCCATGCCTCGGCGAGTGTGCGCGCCAACGAGAACAGGATGGGACGGCGCGCCAGGGATTGCCATGCGGCCGGGCCTGCGTCTGCGTCTGAGCCGGCGTCTGCGCCGGTGCCGGTGCCGATGGCGCGGCGGCAGGCGTCCACCACCAGGGCGCCGGAGCCCAGCAGGGCGGCCACATCGTCCAGGCGCAGCAACTGCTCCTTGCCGGCCGAGATGCGGCGCGCGGCAGGGCGTGCCAGCGCGGTGTGCGCTTCGGCCACTTCGGCCAGCAACGCGGGCACGCGGGCGCGTTCGGCCGCATGGTGCGCATGGGCAAGCGCGTTGCGGGCCGCTTCCATGCTCAGTGAGCGCAGCGCCAGTTCCGCCGCCGCCAGTGCGGCCACGGCCGCCAATGCCGGCGGCAAGCCTTGCGTGTCGATGAGCGCCAGCGCGGCGGCGGCCTCGTCGAGACGGCCCAGCAGGAGGAGCTTGCGCGTGGACACCAGGCGCGCCTGCAGCGCGTTGGCATGGTCGGCATGCGCCTCAAGCGTGGCAATGGCTGCACTCAGCGCGCGCGGCGCGGCGCTGAAATCGCGCATGGCAAGCGCCACTTCGGCCTCGGCCACCACGCAGCGGGCGCGCGACAGTTCCTCGTGCGCGCCGAAGCCGCGTGCGGCCAGCCTGAGCAGTTCGCGTGCCCGCGCATGCTCGCCCAGTTGCGCCATGGCGATGCCGCGCAAAGCCAGCGCGGGCGGATCGCCGCGCAGGGCGACGCGTTTCAGGGCGCCGAGAGCGTCTCCGGCAGCGAGGGCACGCGCGGAGGCGGCGATCAGGGAGTCCATGCCGCTAGCATACACCGGGTGGCGCCGGGGGCGCCGGGCGTCACGCCGACAGGGCCTGCTGGCCTTGCAAAACGGATTCGAAGGCCTGCACCGGCATGGGACGGCCGAACCAGTAGCCCTGGTAGCCGTCGCAGCCCAGCTCCGCCAGCAAGGCGAACTGCTCCGGCGTTTCCACCCCTTCGGCGACCGCTGCCAGCCCCATGGTGTGGGCCAGGCTGATGATGGTCTTGGTGATGGCGGCGTCGCTGGGGCTGTTCAACACGTCGCGCACGAAGCTGCGGTCGATCTTCAGCTGGCTGATGGGCAAGCGCTGCAGGTAGGACAGCGAGGAGTAGCCGGTGCCGAAATCGTCCAGCGCAAAGTTCACGCCGCGCACCTTCAGGGCGGCCATCTTGCAGATTGCCTGTTCCACGTCGTCGAGCAGCATGGTTTCCGTCAGCTCCAGTTTCAGGCGGCGCGGATTGGCGCCGCTGGTAATCAGCACCTCGTTGACCTGCTCGACGAAATCGGGCTGCCGGAACTGCAGCGGGCTCACGTTTACCGCTATCGCCAGATGGGCCATCTCCGGCTGTCCCGCCCATGCCGCCAGCTGGGCGCACGCCGTTTCCATCACCCAGCGCCCCAGCGGCAATATCAGGCCCGATTCCTCGGCCGCCGCGATAAAGTCCAGCGGATGCACCAGGCCGCGCTGCGGGTGCAGCCAGCGCAGCAGTACTTCCGCGCCGGTGACGCGTTCCGCCGCATCGACCTGCGGCTGGTAGTACAGCCGGAACTGGCCATGCTGCAAGCCGAGGCGCAAGTCGGCGTCCAGCGTGGCGCGTACCGTCACCACTTCCTGCATGCTGGGTTCAAAGAAGCGCATCGCGTTGCGGCCCGCAGCCTTGGCCTGGTACATCGCCAGGTCGGTCTGTTTCAGCAGGATGGCCACGCTCTGGTCGTGGCCCTGGAACACGGTCACGCCAATGCTGGCGCTGCAGGTGAAGTCGTGGTCGCCCAGGGCGTAGGCGTCGTTCAGGCGGCGCAGGATTTTCTCGCCGGTTTCGCGCGCGTGCGCCACGGCCTCTTTTTGGCAGGTGCCCAGGTCTTCCAGCATCACGATGAACTCGTCGCCGCCCAGGCGCGCCACGGTGTCGCTCGAGCGCACGCTGGACACAAAGCGCTGCGCTGTTTGCTGCAGCAGCAGGTCGCCCATGTTGTGGCCCAAGGTATCGTTCAGGTCCTTGAAATTATCCAGGTCGATGAAGAGCAGGGCGCCGTATTGCCCGCTGCGCTCGCTGCCGCGGATGGCGTGTTCCAGCCGCTCCATCAGGCAGCGCCGGTTGGGCAGCGTGGTCAGGCAGTCGTACAGTGCCAGGTTGCGGATTTCCTCTTCGTCGGCCTTGCGGCGGGTGATGTCGGTCAAGGTGCACACGTAGTGCGTGGCGTGGCCGGCGGCATCGCGCACGGCCGTGATGGTCAGCCATTCCGGGAACGATTCGCCGGACTTGCGCCGGTTCCAGATCTCGCCCTGCCATGCGCCTTCGCTGCGCACGGCTTGCCAGATTCCGGCGCAAAACTGGGCGTCGTGGCGGCTGGCGTCGGCCAGGTCCAGCTTGCGGTCGACCGCGTCCGCATCCGTGTAGCCGGTGATGTCGGTGAAGGCGCGGTTGATGCGCAGGATGGTGCCGTTGGCATCGGTAATCACCATGCCTTCCTGGGCCTCGAACGCGGTGGCGGCCACGCGCAGGTCGGCTTCCACCTTGTGCGAGGCGCGCAGGTACAGCACGACGGCCGAAGCGGCGACGATCAGCATGCTGCCGGCCAGCGCGATCAGCGCGAACAGCCACAGGCGCTCCGTGCTCAGGCGGGCCAGTTCCGGCAGCGGGCGCGCCACGTGCAGGGCCATGTCGTCACTGGCCAGTGGCGCGGAGGTGATCAGCACCGGCGCCTGGTCGGCGCCGATGCGAACCGCCGCCGGGAAATAGGCCTCGCCCCAGGAGCTCACCTGCAGCACATCGAAGTGTCCGCGCCGGTACTGCGACAGGCGCTGCTGCGGCGTCATCGCATTGACCGCCGCCTGCGGCAGGGCGCGGAATTCAAGGCGCGCATCGGCCGCCTGCACGATGACGCCGTTGGCGTCGGAGAGGAAGGCGCGCACCGGCCCGGTCCACGCCGCCAGCCGCGAGACGTTGCGCTTCACCGCCACCGCGCCGGTGAACGTCGCGCCGTCGAAGACGGGCGTGGAGTAGTACAGGCCGGCGACATTGCTGGTGCGGCCGATGGCGTACTGGCGGCCGTTGCCGCCTGCTTTGGCTTGCTTGAAATAAGTGCGGTCGGCGTAATTGGTGCCGACAAAGGTGGCGGGTGTATCGGCGTTGCTGGAAGCGATGCAGAGGCCGTTCGCGTCCATGATCCACAGGGCGTCGGCATCCAGGTCTTGCGCCGTCAGCTTCAGTTCCCGGTTCAGCGCGGGCGGCACGGGTCCTGGTTGGCGCAGGGCGCTGCGCACCGCTTCATTGCGGCTGAGCATCGCAGGAATGCCTTTCAGCCGCTGCAAATGGGCCGAGATGTTGTCCGCCGCGTCGCGCGCCTGTTGCCGGGCCTGTGCCGATTCGTGCCGGTCCAGCTCGCGCACCATGCGCTCGTGAAAATAGTTCGCGCTCAGCCACGCGACCATGATCCAGCCTGCCATCACCAGGCCGGCCAGCTTGTAGGATCGCTCGAAGGAGAACAGCTTGTGCTTGCCGATGTAAGTGGCCACGATGGTGATCACAATGATCAGGCTGGTGGCGAACAGCACGATGGTGGCCAGGAAGGTGGCGCCGATTTCGGACTCGGCGGCGGGATTTTCGCCGGCGCGGATGAAATAGGCGGCGGCCATGGCCGTGTAGTGCATGCCGGCCACAGCCAGGCCCATCACGCACGCGCCGATCAGCGTGGCGTGCTGGCGCCAGCCGGCGCGCAGCGTCATCAGGCGGAACTTGGTCCACAGCGCCAGCGTAGCCAGCGCCACGGCCACTACGATGGAAAGCAGGAACAGTTTCAGGTCATACTGGATAAAGCCGTCCAGGCGCATGGCCGCCATGCCGGAGTAATGCATGGCGCCTATGCCGGCGCCCAGCAGCAGGCCGCCGACGGCCAGTTCGCGGCCGGTGATGTCGCGGTGGCTGATCTGGCTCAGGGCCATGGTGCTGGCCAGGATGCCGGGCAGCGTGGAGAGCAGGGTGATGCGGTAATCGTAGCTGCTGGTGCAGGGCAGCGTGAAGGCCAGCATGCCGACGAAGTGCATGGCCCAGATGCCCAGGCCCAGGCACAGCCCGCCCACCAGCAGCCAGCTGCGCCGCCGCGCGCCGCTGGCGATGCCGGACGCATGCTGCGACACCAGCAGCGCGGCATATGAGGCGAAGATTGCCACCACCACCGATAGCAGCACCAGCAAGGTGTCGTAACGCCCCTCGTACAGCAGGCTGCTGGACGGCACGGCTGTGATCAGGGTCAGGTAGTTGGGCATGGCGATCGATTAATGCAGCGTCTGATCCGGCGGATGGATACCAATATGCGACATTAAATATATACCAATAATCAGCTTGCAGCGTGATTGTTGCTCAATTACAACTTGGCCGAAAGGATGAACTGCCGGCCATCGTGTTCCTCGACGAAAGCGACGTGCGCTTTCGGGCAGTACAGGATGGCTTCGCTCATCTGTCCTGCAACAGAAGCCAGGGCAGTGCGGAAATCCACCTGCTGGCCGTCGAGCGCATGCCGGCGGCTGAATATGAAACAGGTCTGCCCGGCACCCTTTTTGCGCAGTAGCGCCAGCAGCTGGTCCGGATCGGACTGCGGCGGCTCCAGCGCTTGCCGCTTGTCGCGGCGCAAGCTGCTGGCGTCATGCAGCAATTCTTCATAGAGCTGTGAACGGCGTTTGGGCTTCTCCAGCAGGTAGAGAAAGCGCTCCGCATGTTCCGGCTGTACGAAGCGGTCGATGATGTCGCGCAGCACCGCGTCGCTTGCTTCCATGTCTCGTCCAGGCTGGTTGGGCGGATTGCCGAGTGACCTTGCTTAAAGGGTAGCATGTTGCTAGAGCGAAAAATGCACACATTGTCACAGGCTGCGCTGCGGATTGGGACGAGGGGCGGAGATGCGTGGAAGTGAGATGATCAGGTTGATAGACGCCGCACGCGGAAAATCGCCAAAGGCGATTTTCGGAATGGGCGAATCGGAGAGGGTTGCGCTTGCAAGCGCAACCCGCTTTTGCGGCGGCG
>NZ_BAAKJE010000108.1:0-9181 GCF_059704565.1 Massilia sp. NBRC 108631 | reverse complement strand
CCCCGCCGGCGCTGGCGGCCGCCGCGCCGAAGCGCTCCGCGTAGCCCAATGCCAGCTGGTAGTCGCCGTTGAAAATGGCATCAACAAAGCAGCCCCACAGCGCGCCCATGCGGCTGGGGTTGTCGCCGATCTGCTGCGCCAGGTCGAGCGCGCGCGCAAAGGCGCTGGAGCGCTCGGCATTGTCGGCCTGGTCGCCCGCGTGCAGCAGCGCATGGCCCAGCGCCAGCACCAGCGGCATTTCAAGCTGCGGGGCAAGCTGCGCCGGCCCTTCGGCGCTGCCGCCGTTCTCGCCGCCCTGGCGCGCCAGCCGCAGCGCCTGCTGCAGCCGGCTACGGTATTCATCCATCAGCGACAGCTGATACCACAGCGGCGCCGAGACGGCGCACAGCTGCAGGCCCAGCACCAGGTCGCCACCGCAAGCCTGGTCCGGACCGGCCGCGCCGCCGCCTGGCTCCACGCCGAAGGTCCAGTCCAGCGCGGCACGCACGTGGTCAATGCCGCGTCCGTAGGTGGCCATCCATGCCGCCGGCGGCTGCCGTTCCAGGTCCGCCTGCGCGGGCTGCAGGAATGCGCAGCAGCGCTGGGCGTAGCGCCGCGCCACCCACGCCAGCTCGCCGCTGGCAAGCAGCTTTTCCAGCGCGTAAGCGCGGGTGGTGTCGAGCAGGCGGTATTGCACCACCTCGCCGCCGGTGTCTGCGCTGAGCAGGGACTTGGCCGCCAGGTTGGCTATGCAGTCCAGCACGTCCGCAGCGCAGATATCGGCGCACTGCACCACGCCGGCGGCGCATTCCAGCGTGAACGGCGCGCGGAAAATGGCGAAGCGGCGCAGCGTGGCCTGCTCCGCAGCACTGAGCATGTCGTAACTCCAGTCCAGCGTGGCGCGCAGGGTCTGGTGGCGCGGCAGCGCCGTGCGGCGGCCGCGCGTGAGCACAGTGAAGCAATCCTGGAGCCGCTCGGCCAGTCCGTGCACGCCGAAAAACTCGGCCCGTCCCGCCGCCAGCTCGATCGCCAGCGGAATACCGTCCAGCCGGCGGCAGATATCGGCTACCGCGGCCGCGTTGTCCGCGTGGAGGCGAAAGCTGTCCATGCCGGCAGTGGCGCGTTCCACGAACAGCTGCACCGCCGGTGTGGCTGCCAATTCGGCCAGATCGATCCGGTTCGCCAGCTCGGCCGGAATGGCCGGCTTGGCCGGAGGCTCGGCGCTGTCCTGCCTGGCCGCCGGCGGCAAGGCCAGCGGCGGCAAGCGGTGCACCCATTCCGCATCCGCCCGCAGCGGCTCGCGGCTGGTGGCCAGCACGTGCACGCGCGGGGTCTGACGCAGCAAGCGCTCCACCAGGCTGGCCACGCTGTCGATCACATGCTCGCAGTTGTCGAATACCAGCAGCACATGCATGTCATGCAGGTGCGCCACCAGCACCGCGCCCGGATCGCTCGACATGGACGGCATGCCCAGCGCCAGCGCCAGCGCGCTGCTGACCTGCGCCCCGTCGGTCAGCGGCGCCAGGTCGACCAGCACCGCGCCGTGGCTGAAACCGTGCGCCAGCTGGCCGGAAGCGGCCACCGCCACCGTGGTCTTGCCCATGCCGCCCGGCCCCACCACCGTGACCAGGCGCCGCTGCGGCACCTGCGCGGCCAGCTGCCGCAAGGTGTCGTCGCGGCCGAAGATGCGAGCGTTTTGCAGCGGCGGCGCCAAGTTCCCGGCCGCTGGCGCTTGGGCATGCTGCCCCTGAAGAACCACACGCCGCACCGGCGCCACGAAACTGTAGCCGCGCCCCACCACATTTTCCACGTACAGGCTGCCGCTGGCGTCGTGCAGCACCTTGCGCAGCGCACCGATGTGCACCCGCAGATTGCCCTCTTCGACACAGGTGCGCGGCCACACGCGGGCGATCAGCTCGTCCTTGCTGAGCACTTCGCCGGGCCGTTCCAGCAGTGCCAGCAGCAGGTCGAAGGCGCGGCCGCTCAGGCGCACCGGCTGCTCGCTGTTGAACAGCGCGCGCTCGGACGGCACCAGTCGGTAGGCGCCAAACAGGATAGCGGTATCGGGTGAGGTCATTGTGTCGTCGGTATGGCCGGCGTCTATCCCTTAAGGACATTTAACGCCAATTTACAAGAATTTATTAACCGCTGCACGGAATAGTTTTTACAATATTTAAGCGCCACAGACCATCAAAGGCATGCCCCTAGTGAACACCCCCGCCACCTCCGCCGCTCCCCAGCCGCTCCCGCTGCCGCCCCACGCCTGGGCCAGCCTGGACCTGGCCGCGCGCCGCGCCGATGCGGCAGCCGCCGCCTTCCGCCACTGCAGCGTGGCCGACCGCTGCCGCCTGCTCGAGCTGATCTCCTTCCATATCGACGCCGCGCGCGAGGCGGTGGCCGCCAGCGCCCGGGCCGAACTGAACGCGGAGGCACCGGTTGTTGCCATGGAGCACGAAGGTGTCCTGCAACAGCTGCGCGCCTTCGCCGCTGTGCTGCGCCGCAGCCACTGGCTGGGTGCCGCCATCGAAACCGCGCCGCCCGAACAGCGCGTGCAGAACATCGCGCTGGGACCGGTGGCCGTGCTGGGCGCCGGGCATGCCTGCGCCGCGCCGGTGTATGCGGCGGCGGCGGCCGACGTGATCGCCGCGCTGGCCGCCGGCTGCCCCGTGGTGGTGCGCAGCAGCGCCACCCATCCGCGTACCTGCGAGTTGCTGGCCGGGGCCATTGCCGCGGCTGTGCAAGCGGCCGGCCTGCCCGAAGGCGTGTACGGCCTGGTGGCGGACCACGCCGGCAGCGCCGCCGCGCTGGTCACCCACCCGGACATCAAGGCGGCCACGTATGCCGGCCTCCGCGCGGAAGGCATGGAACTGATGCGGCGCAGCCTGGACCGCAGCGAGCCGGTGCCGGTGCTGCTCGACATCGCCAGCAGCAATCCGGTGTTCATCCTGCCGCACGCGCTCAATGCGCGCGCCGAGCACCTGGGCCAGCAACTGCTCAAGCAGTTCAGTCCCTGCACGGCCCACGGCATGTTCAAGCCCGGCATTGTAGTGGCGATAGAGGGCGACGGGTATATAGACTTAAGAGAGACCATCATTGACGGCGTGCTGGCCATGCCGCCGGTGGCGCTGCCCTGTGCCGGCGCGCAGCACGGCCACGCGCAGAGCGTGGCGCGGCTGCTGCGCGAGCGCAATGTGGATCTGCTGGCCGAGAGCGGCGCCGCAGCGGCCGGCGGGCCGGCCAGTGAAGCGCGCGCCGTCTTCGTCGAGGCCGAAGCGTCCAGCCTGCTGACCACGCCCACGCTGGCCGAGCGGCATCCGGGGCCGTCCGCGCTGCTGCTGCGCTGCGCCTGCCCGGAGGAGCTGCTGGCGGTGGCCGCGCTGCTGGGCCGCCAGCTGGTGGCCGGCATGCAGATGGCCGACGGCGACACTGCGCTGGCCGCGCGCCTGATGCCGCAGCTCGAGCGCATGGCGCGCCACGTCAACGTCAACAGTTTCACCTCCATGCCGATCTATAACGGCGCCACCGCCGCGCAGGCGATCGCGCGCTTCCTGCGACCCGTGTTCTATCTCGATGTTCCATCCAGCCTGCTGCCCGCCGCGCTGCAGGACGGCAACCCGCTGCAGCTGTGGCGCCAGGTTGACGGCGAAATGCGGCACTGACCTCTCGCGAGCATGCCATGCACCATGACGAAAAAGTAGGTGTCGCCAAAATCCGCATCAGCCAGGAGCGCGCCCGCGCAATGGCCGTTCTCGGCTCATTCGTGTCGGCCGACAAGCTGCTGCGCAGCTGGGCCACCGGGCCGCAAGACTATTTTGAATGCGATTTCGAAATCGAGTATCTGGACGGTTACCGCGTCAGCGGGCGCTATCCGATGTGGCAGAAGTGCACCACGCGCCAGTCGCTGGGCGCGTACGTGCGGCGCACGATAGAACAGCTGGAGGCGGAGCGGCTGCGCTTCGCGACGGCCGACAGCGGCCTGCCCCGGCGTGAGCCGAGGCGCTTTCTGGACCGCTATGAGGTGGAGGACTTCGGCGATGGCGCCTTACGCGGGGCCGAGCCCCGCTAAGCTGTCCTACGCGACGATCGGCTCTTTGCCGTCCGCGCTGAACACCAGCGCGCCGTTGCGTTCGCCGACGTGGATGGTGTCCTTCGGACCGAAACGGCCCTCCAGGATCAGGCGCGACAGGGGGTTCTCGATCTGCTGCTGGATCGCGCGCTTGAGCGGACGCGCGCCATACACCGGATCGTAACCCGCCTCGGCGATCTTCTGCAGCGCCCCGTCGGTTACCTGCAGTGCCATCTCCATGCGCGCCAGGCGCTGTTCCAGGATGTGCAGCTGGATCTTCGCAATCGCGCCGATGTTCTTCTCGTCCAGGCCGTGGAACACCACGATCTCGTCGATGCGGTTGATGAATTCCGGGCGGAAGTGCGAACGCACCTCGGCCATCACCGACAGCTTCACCAGGGCCGGATCGGAATCCTCCATCGACTGGATCTTCTGCGAACCGAGGTTCGACGTCATGATGATGACGGTGTTCTTGAAGTCCACCGTGCGGCCCTGGCCGTCTGTCATGCGCCCGTCGTCCAGCACCTGCAGCAAAACGTTGAACACGTCGTGGTGCGCCTTCTCCACTTCGTCCAGCAGGATCACGCTGTACGGCTTGCGGCGCACCGCTTCGGTCAGGTAGCCGCCCTCGTCGTACCCCACGTAGCCGGGCGGCGCGCCGATCAGGCGGGCCACCGAGTGCTTCTCCATGAATTCGCTCATGTCGAGGCGGATCAGCGATTCTTCCGTATCGAACAGGAAGGTCGCCAGCGCCTTGGTCAGCTCGGTCTTGCCGACCCCGGTCGGGCCCAGGAACATGAACGAGCCGTATGGGCGGTTGGGATCGGCCAGGCCGGCGCGCGAACGGCGGATCGCATCGGCCACCGCGTTGATCGCCTCATCCTGCCCCACCACGCGCTGGTGCAGCTTCTCTTCGATGTGCAGCAGCTTGTCGCGCTCGCCCTGCATCATGCGCGACACCGGAATGCCGGTGGCGCGCGACACCACTTCGGCGATCTCCTCGGCGCCCACCTGGGTGCGCAGCAGCTTGGGCTTGTCGGCGCTGTCGGCGGCCGCGCCCAGGGTTTCAGCCTGCTTGAGCTGCGTCTCCAGCTCCGGCAGCCTGCCGTACTGGAGTTCTGATACGCGCTGCCAGTTGGAGGCGCGCGTGGCTTCCTCCATCTGCTGCCTGATGCGCTCGATTTCCTCCTTGATGTGGGTGGTGCCCTGCACATTGGCCTTCTCGGCCTTCAGGATTTCCTCGAAGTCGTTGTACTCGCGCTGCAGCTTGGCGATTTCCTCGTCGATCAGGTCCAGGCGGCGGCGCGAAGCCTCGTCCTTTTCCTTCTTGACCGCTTCCTTCTCGATCTTCAGCTGGATCAGGCGGCGCTCCAGCTTGTCCATCACCTCCGGCTTGGAGTCGATCTCGATCTTGATCTTGGAGGCCGCCTCGTCGATCAGGTCGATCGCCTTGTCGGGCAGGAAGCGGTCCGTGATGTAGCGGTGCGACAGTTCGGCCGCCGCGATGATGGCCGCGTCGGTGATCGCCACCTTGTGGTGCAGCTCGTACTTGTCCTGCAGGCCGCGCAGGATGGCGATGGTCGCCTCCACGGTCGGCTCGTCGACCAGGATCTTCTGGAAGCGGCGCTCCAGCGCGGCGTCCTTCTCGATGTATTTGCGGTATTCGTCCAGCGTGGTCGCGCCCAGGCAGTGCAGTTCGCCGCGCGCCAGCGCGGGTTTCAGCATATTGCCCGCGTCCATCGCGCCTTCGGCCTTGCCGGCGCCCACCATGGTGTGCAGCTCGTCGATGAAGACGATGGTCTGGCCCTCGTCCATGGCCAGTTCCTTCAGCACGGATTTCAGGCGTTCCTCGAATTCGCCGCGGTACTTGGCGCCCGCCAGCAGCGCGGCCATGTCCAGCGAGAGCACGCGCTTGCCGCGCAGCGAGTCCGGCACTTCGTTATTGACGATGCGCTGCGCCAGGCCTTCAACGATGGCGGTCTTGCCCACGCCCGGCTCGCCGATCAGCACCGGATTGTTCTTGGTGCGGCGCTGCAGCACCTGGATGGCGCGGCGGATTTCGTCATCGCGGCCGATCACCGGGTCGAGCTTGCCCGCGCGGGCGCGTTCGGTCAGGTCCAGCGTGTATTTTTTCAGCGCCTCGCGCTGGCCTTCGGCCTCGGCCGAATCAACCTTGCCGCCGCCGCGCACGGTGTCGATGGCCGCTTCCAGCGCCTTGCGCGTCAGGCCGTTTTCGCGCGCCAGCTTGCCGGCGTCGGATTTGTCGTCGGCCAGCGCCAGCAAAATCATTTCGCTGGACACGAACTGGTCGCCGCGCTTCTGGGCTTCCTTGTCGGACAGGTTCAGCACGCCGATCAGCTCGCGGCTGACCTGCACGTCGCCGCTGGTGCCGGACACCTTGGGCAGCCGCTCCAGCGACGATTTCAGCGCATTGGTCAGCGCGTTGACGTTGACGCCGGCGCGCTGCAGCAGCGAGCGCGCGCTGCCGTCGTCCTGGTTGATCAGGGCAACCAGCAGGTGCACCGGTTCGATGTAGGGATTGTCGTTGCCCACGGCCAGGCTTTGCGCGTCGGCCAGGGCTTCCTGCAGTTTGGTAGTAAGTTTGTCTTGCCGCATTTGAAATGCTCCTGAATTGGTCTAACCAACAAGTTGGGTTGCGCGACCGGTTTTCAAGGAGGCTATCTTGATCCAGATCAACCTAAATCAAGAAAGTGTCCATTTCTTCAGTGCGGCGTCATCGCTGACGCGGGCATCGACCCAGCGGGCGCCTTCCGGGGTTTGTTCCTTCTTCCAGAACGGCGCTTCGGTCTTCAGGTAGTCGATGATGAATTCGCAGGCGGCAAACGCTTCGCCGCGGTGGGCCGACGTCACCGCCACCAGCACGATCTGCTCGGTGGGCTTCAGGGGCCCGATGCGATGGATCACCAGCGCGCCGTAAATCGGCCAGCGCGCTTTCGCCTGTTCAATAATGGCCTCGATCGACTGTTCCGTCATGCCCGGATAGTGTTCGAGTTCCATTTCCGCCACGTCGGCGCCTTCGTTCAGGTCGCGCACGGTGCCGACAAAGGTGACTATACCGCCGACCCTGGCGTTCCCGGCGCGCAGTTGCGCCACTTCGGCGGCGACATCGAAGTCCTCCGCCTGCACACGTACCTGGGTCATTTGGCCTCCGCGCCGATGCGGCGGAACAACTGTTCGATGCGGCTGGCCGTGCGGGCGTCCGCCAGCGCCGGCATGGCGCACAGCTGCACGAACTGGGCCGCCTGCGTCATCGGCTTCTGGCCGGACTTGAGCGAGGACTGCAGCACCTCGACCTGCATTTTCAGGCGTTCGCGCGCGAACTCGGCGCCGCTGTCGACGCCGGCCACGATCTCCAGGCGCAGCACTTCCTGCAGCAACTTGGCGCGCGCCGCTTCCAACTGGGCCGCATAGGCGCTGCGCTTGCCCGGTTCGGCCGCGGCGGCCAGCGCGGCGGCGAAACGGGCGTGCAGCGTGCGCTCGTAGTCGTTCGGCAGGGCCGGCAAGGCTTTCCAGCGCGCCTCCCAGTCGGCGGCGTCGACGGCGCCGCCGGCCGCGGGGGCGGCGGGCGTGGCGGCATCCGGTACGGCGGCAGCGGAGCCGTTGGGCGCGGCGCCTGCCAGGGCCGCCTCCAGCGCCTGCGTCAGGCGCAGCTTGTCGCGCAGCGCGTTGGCCTGCGCGGCGCCGGCGCGCTTGCGGATGGCGTCGCCCTGGGCCTGCACAGCGGCGATGGCCGCCTTGTAGCGCGCCTCGATCTTCTGCTCGCTGGCGCGCGGCACCGTGCCGGACGCGTGCCACGCCGTGGCGGCGTCGCGCAAGGCCTTGGCAATGGCGGCCTGCTGGGCCTTGTCATCGCCGCTGAAGGTGGCTTGCTCCAACTGCGCGCAAATGGCCTCGCGGGCATGCAGGTGGGCTTTGCGTTCGTGGTCGGCGGCGTGCGCCGACTCCTTGCGCGCGGCGAAAATGGCGTCGCAGGCGGCGCGGAAGCGCTGCCACAGCGCCTGCTCCTGCTTGCGCTCCAGCGGCAGCGCCTTGGCGTGCTCCTGCCAGCGTTCCTGCAGGATGCGCAGCGTGTCCAGCGTATGGCGGTCGACCGGATTGAGCTTGGCGGTTTCCTCGATCAATTGCTCGCGGCAGGCCACTTCGATGCTGCGCTGGTTTTCCAGCGGCGCGAGCATGGCGTCCATGGCCTTGCCGAAGATGGCGTCCAGCTTCTTCTTTTCCTTGCGGTCGATGGCGCCCAGGCGGCCCCAGGCCTGGCGCAGGCGCTGCGAGGCAGCGGCCAGCGCCTTGTAGTCGGGCGTTTCCGATTCGGCGGCCTTGGCCTTTACAGCGTCAACTTCTGCGATCAGCGCTTGCGCCTTGGCGGCGTTGGTGTGGCGTTCATCGGCCAGGTGCTTGAAGTGGGCGGCGGCCGGTGCGTAGGCAGCGGTGCAGGCGGCGTCGAAACGCTCCCACAGGCCTTTGGGCGCCGGGCCGGAAACCGAGTCCAGGCCTTTCCAGCGTTCGCGCATGCTGCCGACTTTTTTGGCCAGCTCGGCCATCGCCAGTTGCTGGCCTTGCAGGTCCTCGACCGACTTCACCAGTTCCTCGCGCGACACGTTGCCGCCCCAGCGCGCCCAGTCGCCCAGGCGTTTCAAGTCGGCGCGCACATGCGCCAGGCGGTCGGCCTGGGCCGGCGTCAGGCGGCCGGTCTTGATTTCCTTCAGTGTCTTGTCGTGGTCATTGGCCACATGCAACTGGCCTTCGGCCAGCGCCGCTTCCATGCCGTCCAGCGTGGCCATGAAGCGCTTGTTGGCCTCGCGCGCTGCCTCCTGCGCGGCAGGCGACAGGTCGCGCTGCCGGGCGGCGCGCTCGGCGCCTTTGCCGCCCGCGTCCCCGCCGTGCTTGGCCGATGCCTGGGATTCAGCGCCGTGCGCGGCGGACGGATACTGCTGCGCAACCTGTGCGCCGGCTGCCTGTGCGTCGGCTGACTGTGCCGCACCGTGCGCGGCGCCGTCGGTCTCGCTGCCGCCGGCAGCGGCATGGGCGCCCTGCGCAGCCGCAGCGCCCGGCACTGCGCCGTCGCCGGCTGCCTCCTGCGCGTTGCCGCCGGCCGCCGCCTCGGACTGGGCGGCG
>NZ_BAAKJE010000107.1:0-46240 GCF_059704565.1 Massilia sp. NBRC 108631 | reverse complement strand
GCCCGGGTACACGGTCGATTCGAACACCACGATGCTGCCCTTCTTCATGTGGCGCCCGACCGTGGCGCTGGCGCCGGCCAGCGGCGCGAAGTCGGGATTGTGGGCGGTGTCGACCGGGGTCGGCACGGCCACCACGATGTAGTCGGCCCGTGCCAGCTCGGCCGGATCGGTGGTCACCCGGAGCTGCGTGGCGGCCTGCAGTTCGGCCGGCGACACTTCGCCGGTCGGGTCGCAATGGCGGCGGTAGCTGTCGATCTTGCGTTCGGACAAGTCAAATCCGATGGTGGGCCGCTTCTTGCCAAACTCCACCGCCAGCGGCAGCCCCACATAGCCCAGACCGACAACCGCAACTACCTTGGCATTGTTCATTTCAAACCCATACAGAAATAAAATATCTTGCTAGAGAATAACAAGTTCGTGTTGCGGCGCGCGGGTCAGCCGGGGCGGGCATTCATTTTAGCGCTACTGCGCAGTCATGGATCATGCCGCCGCTGACGCCAGGCTGAACTGTTGGGCCAGCGCCACACAGTTCCAATGCAGAATTAACAATTGAAAACTCTACACGAACCATGTACTAGAATACAATACTTGTTGCAATTTTCATAGCGGTATTTCAATCCCGCCGCTGGCGTCAGGCTATTCCGGCAGGAAATAATTCGCATTCACAGTTGCAGGAAGCGCGCCGCCAGCGCCAGCGCCACGATGGCCAGGATGGCGGCGCGGCTGCCGCCGTCACGCACCGCGTACACCACCGGGTCGTCGTGCATCTCGCCGCGCGAGGTCTTGATCCAGAGCCGGCCCAGCCAGTAGATCATGCCGAACGCGGCCAGCCACAGCAGGTCCGGCGTGTGGTAGCGCGCCTGCGTTTCCGGCGCGCTGATGAACAGGCCCAGCACCACCACCGCGCTCAGCGCCGCGCCCACGCCCAGCGGCCACAGCACCACCAGGTCGTCGACCCGGTAGTCGCGCCCGCGCGTGACGGTGCGGCCTTCCTGCTGCAGCAGCACCAGTTCGGAGCAGCGCTTGATCAGCGCCAGGCTGAGGAAGACGAACACGGAGAAGGCCAGCAGCCAGGAGCTGTTGGTGATGCCGGTGGCCACCGCGCCGGCGTGGATGCGCAAGGTATACAGCAGCGACAGCATCAGCACGTCGACCAGCATGTATTCCTTCAGTACCCAGCTGTAGGCGCTGGTGAGCAGCAGGTAAAGCAGCAGCACCAGCAGGAAGCCCTTCGACACCAGCGCCGCCAGCCCCAGCGCCACGGCCAGCGCCGCCCCGGCCACCACCAGCCCCTGCAGGATGGGCAGCTGGGCGCTGGCAAAGGGCCGCAGCTTCTTGCGCGGGTGGGCGCGGTCCGACTCCAGGTCCCACAGGTCGTTGACCACGTAGGTGGCCGAGGCTGCCAGCGAGAAGGCCACGAAGGCCAGCGCCAGGTGGCCCAGCTTGGCCAGGTCGAGGAAGGAGAAGGCGGCGAACAGCGGCACGAACAGCAGCAGGTTCTTCAGCCACTGGTGGGCCCGCAGCGCGCGCAGCCACACTTTCAGCGAGCGGCTGTGGCCGTTGAATTCGCGCTCCACCGGCACCGTGCCGCCGCGCACGATGCCGCTGGTGCGGGCGCTGGCGCCCACCAGGATGGCGCCGCGCGCGCCCTGCCACACCGGCAGGTCGGCCCGGCTGTCGCCGGCATAGACGAAGTCGGCGCCCACTTCGCGCTGGATCATGCTGAGCTTGGTGGAACCCTTCAGGTTGTCGCCGGCGCCGGTGGCCAGCACCTGGTCGAACAGGCCCAGGTGGCCGGCGACCTGGTCGGCGATGCTGCTGTGGGCGGCGGTGGCCAGCACGATGCGGCGCCCGCGCGCCTTTTCGGCACGCAGGTACTCGAGCAGCGGCTGGTGATAGGGCAGGCTGTGGGCCGTGATGCCGCAGCGCTCGGCGACGGCGCGCTTGAAGCCGGCGCGCCCGGACAGCAGCCAGAACGGCATGCGCAGCAGCGCCCCGGGCGAACTCCGGATCAGCTTGATACCGGATTCGACCAGCGTGTCGGTCGGCGTCAGCGTGCCGTCCAGATCGACGACCAGCGGGTGGTTTGCTTGTTCCATCGAGATTCCCTGCGCGTATCGTAATTTGTCATTATATTAAAAGATAGCTTCCCAGTCCCACTGCTCGACGCCGCAATTTAACAAAACGCAAAGTGGCCGATCTGTGTTCTAATGCACAACATCGGTTAATCTAATTGCATTATTTTGCCTCTTTACACTAAGTCACCGGCACAGCAGCCGCCTGCCAGGAGCGCGGCATGAGTTCGCTCGCCCGCGGCGCGGGCCTGATGATGGCGCTGCGGCTGGTCGAACGCAGTATCGGCTTGGCTAGCACCCTGATCCTGGCGCGCATACTCACGCCTGGCGACTTCGGCTTGGTGGCCATGGCCATGTCGGTGTTGACGCTGATCGAGCTGATGGGCGCGTTCGGCTTCGACGTCGCGCTCATCCAGCGCCAGGACGCGCAGCGCCACCATTTCGACACCGCCTGGACCTACAACGTGCTGTTCAGTGCCAGCGTGGCCCTGCTGCTGGTCGTGTGCGCACCGTTTGCGGCCGATTTCTACCGCGAACCCAAGCTCCAGCTGGTGCTGTCGGTGCTGGCCATCGGCGCGCTGGTGCAGGGCGCCGAGAACATCGGCACGGTGACCTTCCGCAAGCAGATGAATTTTGGCCAGGAATTCCGTTTCCTGCTGTCGAAAAAGCTGATCTCTTTCGCCGTGACCATGGTGCTGGCGTTCACTCTGCGCAACTATTGGGCGCTGGTGGGCGGCATCATCGTCGGCAAGGTGTGCGCCGTACTGCTCAGCTACAGGGTGCACCCGTTCCGCCCGCGTTTTTCGCTGGCCGCCAGCCACGACCTGTTCCATTTCTCCAAGTGGCTACTGGTATCCAACCTGATCGTGTTTCTCCAGAACAAATCCGACAGCTTCATCCTGGGCCGCACCGTGGGCGCACACGACCTCGGCCTGTACAACGTCGCCAGCGAGATCGCCGTGCTGCCGTCGACCGAACTGATCGCGCCCATCAACCGCGCTGCCTTCCCGGCCTACTCGGCCAACTCGGCCAACCTGGACGCGCTGCGCGCCAAGTTCCTGTCGGTATTCGGCTTTATCGGCCTGCTGGCCTTCCCCATGTCGGTCGGCCTGGCCTGCGTGGCGGGACCGGCCGTGGCCGTGCTGCTGGGACCGCAATGGGCAGCCGCAGTGCCGCTGCTGCAACTGTTTACCGTGTGCGGCCTGACCAGCGCCATCCAGTCCAACCTGATCATGGTCATCGTGGCGCTGGGCAAGCCCAAAGCCAACACCATGCTGTCAGGCGCCATGCTGGTGCTGTATCTGCCCTCGCTGGCGTACGCCAGCCTCCAATATGGCGCGCTGGGTGCAGCCTGGGTGCACCTGGTGATGTCCTGCGTGGTGCTGGTGCCGCTGCACATTGTGTTCCTGCGGATGACCGGACTGAGTGCGGCGCGCTACTTCGGCGCGCTGTGGCGTCCGCTGGCTGGCGCCGCCGTGATGGGCGCTGTGGTGCTGCTGCTACAGCGGCAGCTGGCCGGTGCCGCCCAGCCGTGGCCGGCGTTGTTGCAGTTACTAGTTTGCATCTGTGCCGGCGCCATCAGCTATGTTACGATGGTATTGACGCTTTGGCATGCAGCGGGACGCCCAGCCGGCAGCGCGGAAGCCACCATGTTGGCCAGCGTGACAGGCCGTTTCCAGTCCGCTTAACCTGCCCGTATATTCCATCCCGCACAACCGCCAATCAAGCCACGCGCCCATGTCCGACCACTTCCAACACTCGCACGCCCTGGTAGAGACCGATCAGATTGGCGCAGGCACGCGCATCTGGGCATTCGCCCATGTGCTGCCCGGGGCCGTCATCGGCGCCGACTGCAATATCTGCGACCATGTGTTCATCGAGAACAAGGTACGCATCGGCGACCGCGTCACCATCAAGTGCGGGGTGCAGTTGTGGGATGGGCTGACAGTGGAGGACGACGTGTTCATCGGGCCCAATGCCACCTTCACCAATGACCGCTACCCGCGCAGCAGGCAGTACGCCGACGAATGGCCGGCCACCGTGATCCACCAGGGCGCCTCGATCGGCGCCAACGCAACCATCCTGCCCGGCCTGAGCATTGGCCGCAACGCCATGGTGGGCGCCGGCGCCGTGGTCACGCGCGACGTGCCGCCCAACGCCATCGTGGTGGGCAACCCGGCCCGCATCACCGGCTACGCCAGCACCTCGCCGCAGGCGGACGCCCAGCCGGCGCAGTCGCGCACCGTCCCGCTGCCGGCCACAACGCCGGCGCAGCTGCCGCGCGCGCTCAACGTGGCGGGCGCGAAACTGCACGCCATGCCGCTGGTGGAAGACTTGCGCGGCGCGCTGGTGTTCGGTGAAATCGATCAGCACCTGCCCTTCCCGCCCAAGCGCTATTTCGTCGTGTTCGACGTGCCCAGCCGAGAAGTGCGGGGCGAGCACGCCCACCTGGAGCTGCATGAATTCCTGGTCTGCCTGCGCGGTTCGTGCTCGGTGGCGCTGGACGACGGCACCTCGCGCGACGAAGTGGTGCTGGACACGCCCACCATCGGCCTGCACGTTCCGCCGCGCCTGTGGCGCGTGCATTACAAATACAGCCCGGACGCGATCCTGCTGGTACTGTGCTCGGACGTCTACCGGGGCAGCGACTACGTGCGCGACTACGACCAGTTCCTGGCACTGGCGCGCGGCGCCGCGCCGGCCGCCTGATCCTCCTCTTTCCCTTACCGCCACCCACGATACGCCATGATTCCTTTCCTCGACCTGAGCGCGATGCACGCCGAACTGCGTCCCCAACTGGATGACGCCTACCGCCGCGTACTGGACTCCAGCAATTTCATCCTCGGTCCGGAGACCGCCGCCTTCGAGCGCGAGTTCGCCGACTACTGTGGCGCGCGCCACTGCATCGGCGTGGGCAACGGTCTGGACGCGCTGTTCCTCACCCTCAAGGCCTGGGGCGTCGGCCCCGGCGACGAGGTGATCGTGCCGTCCAACACCTTCATCGCCACCTGGCTGGCGGTGTCCTACACCGGCGCCACGCCGGTGCCGGTGGAACCGGACCCGCGCACCATGAACATCGACCCGGCCCTGATCGAGGCGGCCGTCACGCCGCGCACGCGCGCCATCATGCCGGTGCACCTGTACGGCCAGCCGGCCGACATGGACCCCATCATGGAACTGGCGACGCGCCGCGGCCTGAAGGTGCTGGAAGACGCGGCGCAGGCGCACGGCGCGCGCTACAAGGGCCACCGCACCGGCACCCTGGGCCACGCGGCCGGCTTCAGCTTCTACCCTGGCAAGAACCTGGGCGCGCTGGGCGACGGCGGCGCCATCGTCACGAACGACGACGCGCTGGCCGGGCAACTGCGCACGCTGCGCAACTACGGCTCCAAGGTCAAGTACTACAACGAAGTGCAGGGCCACAATTCCCGCCTGGACGAACTGCAGGCGGCGCTGCTGCGCACCAAGCTGCCGCTGCTGGACGACTGGAACGTGCGCCGCCGCGCGCTGGCAGCGCAGTACAGTGCCGCCCTGGAAGGCAGCGGCCTGGCGCCGCAGTACGTACCGGAGTGGGCCGAGCCCGTATGGCATTTGTACGTGGTGCGCGGCGCCCAGCGCCAGCGGCTGCAGGAAGGCTTGGCCGCGCGCGGCATCCAGACCATCATCCACTATCCGGTGCCACCCCACCTGCAGCCAGCCTACGCAGAACTGAAGCTGGAGCGGGGCCGCTTCCCGGTTTCTGAAGCCATCCATGCCGAGGTGCTCAGCTTGCCGTTCTGGCCGCAGATGCAGGACAGCCAGCAAGCCGAAGTTGCGGCGGCGTGCCGCCAGCTGTGCGCCGGCGCGGACGAAAGAGCGGCATGACCACGCAATCCGCCAGGCCGGCCGTCACCGTTATCGCGCTGTGCTACAACCACGCGCGCTTTCTGCACGCCTGCCTGGACAGCATCCGCGCCCAGACCTGCCAGGACTTCGAGCTGATCGTCACTGACGACTGCTCGCGCGATGACTCGGCTGACCTGATCGCCGCCTGGCTGGCCGAACACCGGCCGGACGCGCGCTTTATCCGCCACACGAAAAACGCCGGCATCTGCGCCACGCTGAACGAAGCCATCGCCGGCGCCCGGGGCGAATTCATCAGCATGATCGCCACCGACGACATGTGGGCGCCGGACAAGATCGAACGCCAGTTGGCCGCCATGCGCGCCCAGCCGGCCGGCGTGGCGGTGCTGTACTCGGACGCCTGGCAGATGGACGAGGAAGGCAATCCGCTGCCGCTGCGCTTCATCGAGCAGCACCGGCCCAATTTCCAGCCGCCGTCCGGCAAGTTGTTTTCCGCGCTGGCCGACGGCAACTTCATTCCCGCCATGGCCACGCTGATACGGCGCCAGGCGCTGGCCGACGCCGGCTACTACGACGAGCGGCTAACGTATGAGGACTACGACATGTGGCTGCGCCTGGCCGCCGCCCACGAATTCGCCTACCAGCCCGGGCCGGTGGCGCACTACCGCATCGTCTCCACCTCCATCGTGCGCACCACCTTCGTGCGCCCTTCTGCCGCGCACTGCTACACGCTGTTCCTGATCCACGACCGCTGGCTGAGCGCCGGCGCGCTCAATGCCGCGCAGCGCGCGCGCTGGAGCGAAGCGCTGTGGTCGGCAGCCTACCAGCTGTACGTGCATGGCGACAGTCGCGCACGCGCCTGCCTGTGGGCGGCGGCGCGCCACACGCGGAAGCCGCGCGCCGCGCTGCTGGCGCTGGCCAGCACGCTCGGCATCCGACGCGATGGCGCCAAACGGCTGCTGGCGGCGCTGGGCATGGCAGGCAAATGAGGGCGGCATGAAGGTCGGTTTCATCCTGCTGTCCAACTCGGCCCGCCCCATCCCCAGCACGCGGGTGGCGGCGCTCAACATGTTTCCGCTGCTGCGCGCGGCCGGCTGCGAGCCGCACATCGTGTTCGAGCCGGCCACCGCCACCGAAACGCCGAACCTGGACGGCCTGCTGCCGTCCATCGCGGCCGGCGGCTACGACCTGGTCGTGTTCCAGAAAGTGCAGGGGCCCAGCGCCGTAGTGCTGGCGCGCCAGTTGGGCGAGGCGGGCATCCGCACCGTGTACTGCGTGTGCGATCTGGTCGACGCGCCGATGGCCGCCGCCACCGACGCCACCGTGACCGTCACCGAATTCCTGAAGAGCCTGTACCCGGCCGCGCTGCAGCACAAGATCCACGTGGTGCACGACGGCATCGAGCGGCCCGAAGTGCACAAGGGCGACTGGGGCCAGCGCCCCGCCACGGCCGCGCACCCGCTGCGCGCGGTGCTGGTCACCTCGGCCCAGCTGGACCGGCTGCCGGTGATCGCCGAGCCGCCGCCGTGGCTGCGGGTGACCATCGTCGGACGCTACCGCCCGCCCGGCCAGCCCGTGCAGCGCCTGCGCGAAGCCAAGTGGCAGCTGGCGCGCGCCGCCGAGCAGGGGCGCGGCTGGACCTATCTGCGCTTCCTGGCCAACCGCCGCATCCGCTGCGTGGCCTGGGACCCCAAGGGCGTGTACCAGCAGATGCGGCAAGCCGACATCGGCATCATCCCGGTGGACACCGGGCACGCCGCCGGCGCCGGCCAGGCCGCGCCCAGCTGGCAGGTGAAGTCGGAAAACCGGCTGAGCATGAAGATGTGCGTGGGCCTGCCCGTCATCGCCACGCCCATCCCGGCCTACGAGCCGCTGGTGCGGCAAGGCGAGAACGGCTTCCTGGCTTCCAGCCACGAGGACTGGATGCGCTGCTTGGAAGCGCTGCGCGAACCGGCATTGCGCGCCGCCGTGGGCCGCGCCGCGCGCGCCTCGGTGCAGCAGCGCTATTCGATGGCGGAACAGGCGCGCCTGTTGCTGGGCGTATTGCGCGGGCTGATTGCAACAGCTTGACGGTGGGTAGATCAGTACCGCTTGCGTTGTGATATAGTCAACTATCAATTCCACGCGAGGGGATGCCATGAGCGAAGCGTTGCAGTTTCCTGTGTCCTACGCCTGCCCGGTGCACAAGACCGCCCTCGCCAACTGGCGTTGCAGGCAATGCGGCCGCGACTATCCCACCGTGCACGGCATTCCTGTCCTGCTTCACCACAGCAACAGCGTCTTCAGCGAAACCGACTACCTGCCACAGGATGGCTACGGCGGCTACGACGGCGCCAGCGGTTATTCCGGCAACCTGGACCGCAGCACTGGCCTGCGCCGCCTTTACCACCGCGCGATGATGCGGCTGATGGACGCCGAACCGCCCCGGCGCGATTTCGGCGTGGCCGACGCGCTGGCAGCCATCCTGGCCGAACAACCGCAGGCGTGCATTCTCGTCATCGGCGCGGGCGAACGCATGCTGGCTGGCAACGTGGTCTACACCGACGTGGCATTCGGCAAGCACGTCAGCTGCATTGCCGACGCGCACGACCTGCCCTTCGAGGCCCATAGCTTCGACGCCTGCGTGGCCTGCGCCGTGCTGGAGCACGTACTCGACCCCTATCGCTGCGTGGAGGAAATACGCCGCGTGCTCAAGCCGGGCGGCTACGTGTACGCTGAAACACCGTTCATGCAGCCGGTGCACATGCGCGAGTATGATTTCACCCGTTTTACCCACTTGGGCCACCGCAGGCTGTTTCGCCATTTCGCGGAGCTGCGCAGCGGCACCACGGCCGGCACCGGCACCAGCGCGGGACAAATCATGCGCTACGCACTGGCGGCGCTGTCGGACCGCCCGCGCACGCGGCGCTGGCTCAAGCTAGCCGGCCTGCTCGGCACCTATCCGCTGCGCTGGCTGGACTACCTGGTGCATGCCAACGAAAGCGACTTCGACGCTGCTTCCGGCTTCTATTTCTTCGGCCGCCTGCAGGATGAACCGCTGTCGGACCGCGAACTGCTGCGCGGCTTCCGCGGTTCGCGCTGCTAACGCATGGACACTGGAATCAGACGGCGGCGGCCGGCGGCGCCAGGCCCCAGTGCGACTTGCCGCGCCGCCTGATCCATTTCCGGCAAGGCTCCTCAATGCAGTGGTAGCCGAACGCCGACAGTGCCATCAGCACGGCGAACGCCGCCAGCAGCAGCATGCGGTTGTCCGCCAGCACCGGCAGGTAGCCGACGATGGCCGCGTGCTGCGATTTCAGCACCAGCAGGAGCACGATTTGGAAGGAATAGAAGGAGTAGCTGATGTGGCCGCACCATACCAGCAGCCGGTTGCCAAGCAGTTTCGCCAGCACGCCGCCCTGCGTTACCGCGTAAATCGTTAAGGCAATCACCGGCAGCACGATCCAGTTGTGCGTGATCCACCCGGGCAGCCTGTGTCCCGCCACGCCAAGATAAACAACCAGCAGCAGCAGCGCCGGGATGTGCAGGAGCAATGCCAGGCGCGGCGACAGCAAGCTGCGGCGCAGTATTTCCAGCGTGCAGACACCCATGACGAATTCCGGCAGGCGGTAGATCGGCAGGCTGTAGAACACCACCTGGTCGCCCCCCAGCAGCACCAGCACCATGCCCGGCAACAATGCCAGGCCGTACGCAGCCAGCGCCAGGCGGCGCAGTCCCGCATCCCCCAGCGCCACCACCCTGGCCAGGATAAAGGGCAGCAACAGATAGCAAAACACCTCGACTGAAATTGACCAGCTGCCGCCGTTATTCCACATCGGGAACATCTGTGGGAACCAGGCCTGGATCACCAGTAATTCGGCCAGCACCAGCATCGCGGCGGTCAGCACATGGCGCACAGTTCCGTAGGCGGATTCCCCGTTGAAGTCGACGCCCATCCAGGGCACGGTCAGCAGGGCGACCACGACATACACCGGGTAGATCCGGGCGAAGCGGTTGACGATGTAGTCCTTGAAACTGTCCTTGCCACTGTGATAGCGCTTGGCCAGCACAAAGCCCGACAGGATGAAAAACAAGCTCATGCCGATTGCGCCCTGGCCGAGCAGGTTGGTCAGGAAAGGAGATTCCGGCGCCAGCGGCCAGCGCAGCTGGATATGGAAAACGAAGACGTACAGCGCCGCGATAAAACGCAGCCCGGTCAATGGAAGAATTTCTTCAGTGTCGGCGGACACCGCGCTATTTGTAGACATGCTCGAAGGGGAAATGAATGCTCAGCCATAGTGTTGCCCAATTCACCACCCAGCACAAGATAAAGTGCGCGCCACCGTCCCGGCCCGGCGAAAACGGTAGGCAAAAAAAGCATAACAATTTATTATCATTGCTGGATCCTTTTTACTACGGACACACTATGAAAATACTCGTCACCGGCGGCTTGGGCTACATCGGCTCGCACACCTGCGTGGAACTGTTGGCTGAGGGCCACGAGATCGTCGTTCTCGACAACCTAAGCAACGCGCAGCCGGCCGTGCAGCAGCGCGTGGAAGGCATCGCAGGGCGCAGCTTCCCGCTGGTTCTGGCCGACGTGCGCGACCGCGCCGCGCTGCGCGCGGTGTTCCGCGAGCACGCCATCGGCGCGGTGATCCACTTCGCCGGCCTGAAGGCGGTGGGCGAGTCGGTCAGCAAGCCGCTGGCGTATTACGACAACAACGTGGCGGGCAGCCTGGTGCTGTTCGAAATCATGGCTGAATTCAATGTGCGCACCCTGGTGTTCAGCTCGTCCGCCACCGTCTACGGCGATCCGGCCAGCGTGCCCATTACGGAAGACTTCCCGCTGTCGGCCACCAATCCCTACGGCCGCAGCAAGCTGATGATCGAAGACATGCTGCGCGACCTGTGCCATTCCGATCCGCAATGGCGGGTGGCCCTGCTGCGCTATTTCAATCCGGTGGGCGCGCATGAAAGCGGGCTGATAGGCGAAACGCCGAACGGCATTCCCAACAACCTGCTGCCCTACGTGGCGCAGGTGGCGGCTGGGCAGCGCCCGGTGCTGTCGGTGCACGGCAACGACTATCCGACCCCGGACGGCACCGGCGTGCGCGACTACATCCATGTGACCGACTTGGCGCTGGGCCATGTGCGCACCCTGGCGCGGCTGGCGCAGGCGCCCGGCCTGCTGACCTACAACCTGGGCACCGGGCGCGGCTACAGCGTGCTGGAGATGGTTCAAGCCTTCGCCGCCGCCAGCGGCCGGCCGGTACCCTACCAGGTGGGCCCGCGGCGCGCCGGGGACGTGGCGCAGTGCTACGCCGACCCGACCCGCGCCGAACGTGAGCTGGGTTGGAAGGCCGAGCGCGCCATCGACCAGATGTGCCGCGACGCTTGGCGCTACCAGACTGCCAGCCCTTGAGTGGGGCGGATTAGCGTAGCGTAATCCGCCACATGCGCTAGAGGATGCAGCCTCAGCCGCCGTAGAACGTCTTGCCCGACGCCGCCATGCTGCACAGCAGCGCCGGCGGCGCAAAGCGCTCGCCGTGGCGCGCGGCCAGGCGTTCGCAGCGCGCCAGGAAGGCCGCCGTGCCGTCCTTGTCCACCTCGCTCAGCGGGCCGCCACGGAAAGCCGGGAAACCCCAGCCGAGGATGGCGCCCACGTCCGCGTCGCGCGCGGTGGTGAGCACGCCGTCCTCCATGCAGCGCACGGTTTCCACCGCCTGCACCGCGATCAGGCGCTCCACCAGTTCCGCCACGCCGGGCTGCGCGGCCGCGCGCGGGAAGTGTTCGGCCAGCCCCGGCCACAGGCGCTTCCTGCCGCCCTCTGGATAGTCGTAATAACCCTGCCCCGCTTTCTTGCCGATGCGCCCCAGCTGCACCATGCGCGCCGCCACCGCGTGGCCGGGACGGCCCCGGTAGGCCTCGCCCAGGTCGCGCCGCGTCTGGCGGTCGATCTTGTCGATCAGCTCGCTCGACACCTCATCCGTCAGCGCCAGCGGCCCGAGCGGCATGCCCGCCTGCAGGCCGGCGTTCTCGATCAGCGCCGGCGCAATGCCTTCGGCCAGCATGGCCAGGCCTTCCAGCACATAGGTGGAGAACACGCGGCTGGTGTAGAAGCCGCGCGCATCGTTGACGACGATGGGCGTCATGCCCAGCGCCTTGACCAGGTCCAGCGAGCGCGCCAGCGTGGCTGCGCTGGTCTGCTTGCCGACGACGACTTCCACCAGCGGCATCCTGTCCACCGGGGAAAAGAAGTGCAGGCCGATGAAGTTGGACGGGCGCGCGCTCGCCTCGGCCAGGCCGCCGATCGGCAAGGTGGAGGTGTTGGAGGCGAAGATGGCGTCCGGCGCCAGCACCGCTTCGGCCTGCGCCGTCACGGCTGCTTTCAGCGCGCGGTCCTCGAACACCGCTTCGATGACGATGTCGCTGCCGGCCAGCAGCGCGTAGTCGGTGGTGGCGGTGATGCGCGCCAGCAGTGCTTCTGCCTGCTGCGGCGTGGCCTGGCCGCGCGCCGCCTGCTTCTCGAGCAGCGCCTGCGAATAGGCCTTGCCCTTGTCGGCATCGGCTTGCGAGCGGTCGACCAGCACCACCTGCAGGCCCGCCTTGGCGGCCACGTAAGCGATACCGGCGCCCATCATGCCCGCGCCCAGCACGCCGACTTTTGCGTACTTCTGCTGCGGCACGCCGGCCGGGCGCGCGGCCAGTTTTTTCGCCTCGCCCATGCTGAAGAACAGGGTGCGTATCATGGCTTTCGCCTCCGGCGACAGCACGGTCTGCGCAAAGTAGCGCGCCTCGGTCATCAGGCCGGTGTCGATGTCCGTGATCAGCCCTTCGTAGACGCAGGACAGGATGTTCATCGGCGCCGGGTAATTGCCCCAGGTCTTGGCGTGCACCATGGCATTGGCCGCCATGATGGCCTGCTGCACCGCCGGCGCGGCCACCGCGCCGCCCGGCACCTTGTAGCCCTTGGCGTCCCACGGCTGCTGCACGCGTTCGGAAGGCGCGGCCAGCATGGCGTCCCGCAGCCAGGCGCGCGCGGCTTCCTGCTCGCCGCCCGGCGCCACCACGGCGTGCAGGATGCCGGCCTTGAGCGCGTCGGCCGCCTTCAGGCGCTTGCCCTCCAACAGCAGCGGCAGCGCTTTCTGGATGCCGATCAGGCGCGGCAAGCGCTGCGTGCCGCCGCCGCCGGGCAGCAGGCCAAGCGTCACTTCCGGCAGGCCGAAGCAGGCTTCCGGATTGTCCGCCGCCACGCGGTAGTGGCCAGCCAGCGCCACTTCCAGGCCGCCGCCCAGGGCGGAACCCGGCAACGCCATGGCCACCGGCTTGCCGCAGGTTTCCAGCTTGCGCAGCGCGCGGTGCAGCCGCATCACGCGCTCGAACAGCACGCCCGCGTCGCTGGTGTCCAATAGCCATTCCAGGTCGCCGCCGGCGATGAAGTCCGGCTTGGCGGAGGTCATCAGGACCGCCTTCACGGCGCCGTCTTCGGCCGCCTCGTCGACCAGGTCGCACAGCATCTGGCAGCTTTCCGCGTTCAGCACATTCTGGCTGCGGTCCGCCATGTCCCAGCTCAGCGTGGCGATGCCGTCCGCGTCGATATTCACATTGATCATGGCTGCTCCTCACATGCGTTCGATGATGGTGGCCGTGCCCATGCCGGCGCCCACGCACAGCGTGGCCAGGCCGGTGGACACGCCGCGGCGTTCCATTTCATCCAGCAGCGTGCCCAGGATCATGGCGCCGGTGGCGCCCAGAGGATGGCCCATGGCGATGGCGCCGCCATTCACGTTGATCCTGTCGTGCGGCACCGACAGCACTTCCATGAAGCGCAGCACCACCGAGGCGAAGGCTTCGTTCAGTTCCCACAAATCGATGTCGGCGGGCGCCATGCCGGCGCGCTTGAGCGCCTTCTCCGCCGCGTAGCTCGGGCCGGTGAGCATGATGGACGGCTCGCAGCCTATGGAGGCGAAGGAACGGATGCGCGCGCGCGGCTTCAGCCCGGCGCGTTCGCCCGCCGCGCGGTTGCCGATCAATACGGCGGCCGCGCCATCCACAATGCCGGAGCTGTTGCCGGCGTGGTGGATGTGCTGCATCTGCTCGATTTCCGGGTAGCGTATGCGGATCACGGCGTCGAACCCGAACTGCTCGCCCATGTCGGCAAAGGCCGGCTTCAGCGCGGCCAGCGAGGCGGCCGTGGTTCCCGGCTTGATGAATTCATCGCGCGCCAGGATGGTCAGGCCGTTGCGGTCAACCACCGGCACCACGCTGCCATCGAACCAGCCCTGCTGCTGCGCGTGGTGCGCGCGGCGCTGGCTTTCGGCGGCGTAGGCGTCCGCGTCGGCGCGGCTGTAGCCGTGCAGGGCGGCGATGGCGTCGGCCGATATCCCCTGCGGCACGAAGTGGGTCTTGAACGCCACTTGCGGGTCCACCGGCCAGGCCCAGCCGCTGGCGCCCATGGGCACGCGCGACATGGCTTCCACGCCGCCGCCGATGGCCATGTCGGACTGGCCGGCCATCACCTGCGCCGCCGCCATGTTGACCGCTTCCAGGCCGGAGGCGCAGAAGCGGTTGATCTGCACGCCCGCCACCGACTCCGCGTAGTCCGCCGCCAGCACCGCAATGCGGCCGATGCAGGCGCCCTGCTCGCCCACCGGCTCCACGCAGCCCAGCACCACATCGTCCACCAGCGCGGTGTCGAGCGCGTTGCGCGACGCGATGGCGCGCAGCGCCGTTTCGGCCAGCCGGATCGGCGTAACGCCGTGCAGCGAACCGTCCTTTTTTCCCTTGCCGCGCGGGGTGCGCACAGCGTCGTAGATGTATGCTTCCATGACTGACTCCAGATTAAAGGCTGCGGCTAATGAGTTCTTTCATGATCTCGCTGGTGCCGCCGTACACACGCTGCACGCGGGCGTCGGCCCAGGCGCGCGTGATCGGGTATTCCCACATGTAGCCATAGCCGCCGTGCAGCTGTACGCAGCGGTCCAGCACCTTGAACTGCATCTCAGTGGCGGCCAGCTTGGCCATCGAGGCGGTGGCCGCGTCCAGCTTTTTCTCCAGCAGCAGCCCGATGCAGCGGTCCACGAATACCCGCATGCAGGTGATTTCGGTCTTGATCTCGGCCAGCGTGTGCGCCACGGTCTGGAACTCGGCCAGCGCGCGCTTGAAAGCCTTGCGTTCGCGCGTGTATTGCAACGTCCAGTCCAGGCCCGCTTCGGCCGAGGTTACCGCCATGATGGCGATCTGCAGGCGTTCCCACGGCAGTTCCTGCATCAGGTAGGCGAAGCCGCGCCCCTCCTCGCCCAGCAAGTTGGCGGCCGGCACGCGCACGTTGTCGAAGAACAGCTCGGACGTGTCCTGCGCTTTCATGCCAGCCTTCTTCAGGCGCTTGCCTTTCGAGAAGCCGGCCATCGCGGTGTCGACCACGAACAGGCTGATGCCCTTGGCGCCCGCCGCCGGGTCGGTCTTGGCGACCACGATCACCAGGTCCGCGTGCCAGCCATTGGTGATGAAGGTCTTGGATCCGTTCAGCAGGTAATGATCGCCAGCGCGGATGGCGGTGGTCTGCACGCCCTGCAGATCCGAACCGGTGCCCGGCTCGGTCATGGCGATGGCGCCCACCATCTCGCCGCTGGCCAGCTTGGGCAGGTAATGCGACTTCAGGTGCTCGCTGCCGTAGTGCAGGATGTAGGGCGCCACGATTTCCGAGTGCAGACCGAAACCGAGGCCGGTGGCGTTGATGCGCGCCTGTTCCTCGATCAGCACCACGCTGTAGAGCTGGTCCGCGCCCGCGCCGCCGTACTGCTCCGGCATGCTGGCGCACAGGAAGCCGGCGGCGCCCGCCTTTTGCCACACTTCGCGGTCCACATAGCCCTGCTCTTCCCAGCGTTCGTGGTGCGGCAGCACCTCGGTTTCCATGAAGCGGCGCGCCGATTCGCGCAGCATGTCGTGTTCTTCGGTAAACAAAGTGCGGGGGATCATACTGGTCTCCTTGTATTTTTAGGTCATCCGACCTATTATTTGCAGGTATGTTGACCTATTTCCCGGAAAAGCGCAATCCGCCATGACCATGCCACGCAAGGAATCGCACACCACCACCAAGGGCCACGAGCGGGCCGGCGCCATCCTGTGCGTGGCGCGCGAGCTACTTGGCACCGAGGGCTACGGCGCGCTGTCGATGCGCAGCGTGGCGCAGCGGGTAGGCGTCAGCCTGTCCACCGTGCAGCATTACTATCCCAGCCGGGAGGTACTGCTGGAGGCACTGCTGAACCAGGCCTTCGACGGCTACCAGGCCGGCATCGACCAGCGCCTGGCGCAGCGCACCGGCAGCGACAGCGACAGCGGCAAGGCCGTGTTCCAGTCCATCATCGACTACTTCCTGGACGACTTGCGCGACCAGATTTCCAGCGGCCTGTTTTTCGAGATCGCCGCGCTGGCCAACCGCCATCCCTACGCCTCGAAAATGTTCGACACCATGCTGACGCGCGCGCGCCGCACCTTGCGCAACCTGATGCGCGACATCGCACCGGAACTGGCGTCTGGCCAGTGCGAAATCCGCGGTGCGCTGATCGTGTCGCAGATGATAGGCCTGATGATTTTCCTGTCGGACACCCGCCCCAAGCACGGAGAACTGGCCGCGCTGCAACAGGAAGCCACTGCCGCCATCATGCGCACCGCTTTCAGCTAAGCTGGCAAGCGCATCGGACAAATAGACACATAGCCCGTTTCATATAGTACCTACGCGGCCCTCCTTTTAGATTCTGTATCGGCATATACCTCTGCCGAAATAATTTCTATACGGAGACTTTTATGAAACTAGTAGCAGCAGTGTGCACCGCCGCGCTCGCGGCGGCCTTCCCGGCAATCGCCCAGAACCAGGATCAGAACCAGTACCAAAGCACCGCTTATCGCGGCTCGGTGCTGCACTTCGTGGCCGACCCGGCCACCAGCGAGCATCCCTACGAATACTACGAAGACGGCGTGCTGCTGGTGGGCGCGGACGGCAAGGTGAAAGCCGTCGGCCCTGCCGCGCAAGTGCTGGGCAACTACCAGCAGGTAAACGTGGTCGACTACTCCGGCAAGCTGATCATGCCCGGCTTCATCGACAGCCACGTGCACTATCCGCAGACGGAGATGATAGGCTCCTTCGGCCAGCAACTGCTGCAATGGCTGGAGACCTATACCTTCCCCACCGAGCGGCAGTTCGCCGACAAGACCTACGCCAAGGGCGTGGCCAAGGTGTTCCTGAACGAGCTGGCGCGCTACGGCACCACCACCGCGCTGGTGTTCGGCACCGTGCACCCGCAGTCGGTGGACGCGCTGTTCGAGGAAGCGCAGACGCGCAATATGCGCATCATCGCCGGCAAGGTGATGATGGACCGCAACGCGCCGAGCTGGCTGCTCGACACCCCCGCCACCTCCTACGCCGACAGCAAGGCACTGATCCAGCGCTGGCACAACAAGGGCCGCGCGCTGTACGCGGTCACGCCGCGCTTCGCGCCCACCTCCACCTCGGCGCAGCTGACCGAGGCCGGCCGCCTGCTGCAGGAGTACCCGGACGTCTACATGCACACCCACCTGTCCGAGAACAAGGGCGAAGTGGCGTGGGTGCAGGAGCTGTTCCCCGAGTCCACCGGCTACCTGGACGTGTACAACCGGCACGGCCTGTCGCGCAAGCGCTCGGTGTTTGCCCACGGCGTGCACTTGCGCGACGATGAATTTGCCTCGCTGGCGCAGACCCAGTCCGCCGTGGCCTTCTGCCCCACCTCCAACTTCTTCCTGGGCAGCGGCCTGTTCGACCTGCAGAAGGCGGAAGCCTACGGCGTGCATGTGGGCCTGGGCACCGACGTGGGGGGCGGCACCAGCTTCTCGGCGCTGCAGACCATGAACGAGGCTTACAAGGCAATCCAGCTGCACAAGGCCTTTAGCGACACGCCGGACCAGCAGCGCCCGCTCACCGCGCTGAAGGCCTACTACCTGGCCACGCTGGGCGCCGCGCGGGCGCTCGACCTGGACAGCAAGATCGGCAGCTTCAAGGCCGGCAACGAGGCCGACTTCATCGTGCTCAACCCGAACGCCACCGACCTGCTGCGCTTCCGCATGCAGCGCGCCGCCAGCATCGAGGACAAGCTGTTCGTGCTGCAAACGCTGGGCGACGACCGCGCCGTGGAAAAGACCTATCTGATGGGCAAGCGCGTCTACGTCACCACCGGGAACGCCGGCTACGACTATGGCTCCGGCTACAACTAAGCGTTGAGGTTAACCGCCTTGCACCAGTAAATCTGGCGCGCATCGACCCTTAGGTGCAAGTCCAGTTCGCCGTCCGCAATCAGCCAACCCTGGTTGCGGATCGCATCCGGATCGGCCACCAGATAGATCGCCCAGACATTGACCTGGCCCATGCTCTTCATGACGCTGCGCCGGTATACCTGCAGGTTGAACGGATACTTGACGATGCCCTTGGCCAGCAGGCGCATGGCCACCACGTCATCGCGGTCATTGCGCGCCACATAGCCGATGGGCTGCATCATGGCCGGCACGTTGCCTGCCCGCGCATGCGCCGGCAACGCCGCGACCACGTCCAGCGCCGGCGGCACGGAAGTCCAGCGCACGGCGGGCCAGCTGCGGAACACGGCCTGCACCGGCGCCGATACCATCAACTCCTTCAAGCGGGCCTGGTGCTCCTGGCCGTAGCAGAACAAGTACACCTTGTAGCCCGCCGCCCTGGCGCCGATGTCGCCCACGATGTCGGTATTGCGCGCATCGCTGCCCGAGCTAAACCGGGTGGTTTCCAGCGGCTTCTCCTGCACCACATTGTCCGGAACGGCCAGTCCCGGCAGGGGCATGCCGCGCTCCAGCACCACCATCAAGCCCTCCTCGCCCAGCAACTGGGCCATCACAAGCCTGCGGCGCTCGATGTCATACGGCGTATTGTGCTGCTCGCCGAGGAAGAACACCGCCGCGCCGGTCGCACCGGGCAACCGGCTCGCGCGGATGGCGTCGCGCACGCTGGCGACAATGGCTGCCACGTCCAGATCGACTACCCATTGGATGTCGTACGTTGACTCGATCAATACCGCCACGTTGCCTCCTATCAATGAATGCTTTCGCTCAAGATGTTGACTTTAGCACAATACATCCGCCGCATTCACGGCAGCGCAGCAAGCGCAGCAAACAGAGAATGGCCAGCAGCGCAAAGGACGCGCCGCTGAGCAGGGTGAGGCGGTAGTCGTGCCCCGAGAAATCGAGAATGGGGCCTTGCGCGCTGCTGACCAGGATGTTGCCAAACACCACCATCAAGTCCTTGGTCGAGTTGTACTGCACGAAGCGCGCGCGCGGGAACAGCGCCATCGGCATCGAGGCGGCCGCCGTGAAGTAAGCGCCGGAAATGATGATGTGCGCCATGTAGAACAGGCGGAAGCTGCCTTCATCGCGCACCGTCAGATAGCCCACGGCAGCCGCAGCGCAGTACAGCACCATGAAGATGGCCGACACGCGCACCGCGCCGTAGCGGTCGGCCAGCCAGCCCACGCCGAAGGCGGAGGCGATGGAGAACATGTAGCCGTAGGCCGTCATGCTGCCCAGCGCGGCCTTGGAAATGCCCATCGATTGCGCGTAGTACTGGCAGAAGGTGTTGAAGGGGCTGAAGGTCACGCAGGCGAACACGAAGGCCGCCACGATCCACAAATAGGGCCGGTAGCCGAAGCACTCGAGGATGTGGGCGCGCGGCACCAGCAGCGTGCAGCGCCCGCGCGGCGCGGCATGCATCTCGCCCGGCGGGCAGGCTTCCCTGACCGTGGCGCACATGACCAGGATGGCCAGCGCGAACACCACGCCGATGGCGGCCAGGATCTCGGCCAGGTAGTGGTCGGTGAGCGCGAACACCCAGGTGTGGAAGGCAATGCCCAGGCTGAGCCCGACGATGCGGAAGCCGGCGAAAAAACGCCCTAGCAGGCCGGCCGGCACCACGTCGTTGACCAGGCCGGTAAACAGCGAGGCGGCGCTGATGGCGGCGCACTCGAACACGGTCCAGAACAGGCAGAACCAGCCCAGGTTGCAGATGCGCGCACCGGGCGAAGCGGCGCCCAGCATGGCATGGGTCCACGCGCCCAGCACCGGCGAGACGGCCAGTCCCAGCATGGCGGCGCAGCCGATCGGCGCGATCACCAGCAGGAAAGGACGGCGCCGGCCCCAGGCGCTGCGGAAGCGGTCCGAATGGTAGCCGATGAAGGGCACCAGCAGCACGCTCAGCACCGCCGGCACGGTGGCCAGCAGCAGCGAGGTGGTGGTGTCGGAGGCGGCGTTGCGGCGCAGCAGTTCCAGTCCGCTGGGCAGGGCCACGCGTTCGCGCATGGCAATGCCCAGGTCGCCCAGCATCAGCCAGCAGCCGACCGCGAACAGGCCGGCTGCCGTCAGCGGCAGCGCAGCGCTGCGGCCGCGTGGGGGCGGTGCGGCGGTCAGCGCTGCGCCGTCGGCGGACATCAGGCCGCCGTGGCGACGCCGGCTGGCGCAGCGGGACCCGGGCCGGTGGAGTTGCGCACCACCAGTTCCATCGGGAAGGCCAGCTTCTTCGACGCGGCGGGCGCGCCCTGGATCATCTCCACCACCTCGCCCACCGCGCGCGCCGCCATTTCCTGCAGCGGCTGGCGCATGGTGCTCAGGGTGGGGAACTTCCCGGCGGCGGTGGGAATGTCGTCGAAGCCCATTACCGAGATGTCGCCCGGCACCTTCAGGCCCTTGCTGTGGATGGCGTCGATGGCGCCGAAGGCCATTTCATCGTTGGCGGCGAAGATGGCGGTGGGCAGCTGCGCCAGCGCCAGCAACCGTTCCGCGGCCGCGTAGCCGCCGGCCTGCACGAAGCGGCCCACTTCCATCAACTCCGGCAGCACCGGCAGGCCGGCGGCGGTGAGCGCGTCGATATAGCCTTTCTCGCGCTGCGCGCTCTGGCCGGTGCCCTTGGAGCCGGCGATGAAGGCGATGCGCCGGTGGCCCAGCCCGATCAAATGCTCGACCGCGGTGCGCGCTGCCTGGCGGTTTTCCACCGCCACCACCGGCACGCTCACGTCGCGCGCCTCGAAGCTGAAGAACACGGCGGGGATGCGCTGCTTTTCGATCACCTCCAGGTAGCCGTCTTCGGCATTGGGCAGCAGCAGCACCAGGCCGTCGCACAGCTTGCTCAGCATGTCGCAGGTGGGCGCGCGGCCGGGGCCGTCGAAACGCTCGGCGTTGAAGATCAGGATGTCGTAGCCGATGCGGCGCGCTTCCTGGCTGATGGCCTTGGTGATCTCGTGCAGCACCAGGGACCCGTAGTTGTTGACGAAGATGCCGATCAGGTTGCTCTTGTCGCCGCGCATGCGGCGCGCCAGCATGTCCGGCGTGTAGTTGAGCTGGGCCGCCGCCGCCATCACGCGCGCGCGCGCCGCCTCCGACACATAGCCGGTGCCCCTTATCGCACGCGATGCCGTGATCGGCGACACGCCGGCGGCCTTGGCCACTTCACTCAGTTTGCTCGTCTTACCCATGTTTTCTCACCGCCGCCCAGTTGTCTGTTCCGCCAATGTGGTCACGATACCACATGACCCAAATTCGTTTCAATAATAAATTCATTATAAAAATCAATCGCTTATGACAATGATCAAAAAGTTGAGCAAAACAACGGTCGTATGACGACTAGCAAGGTGGTAACGTGACCACATGGTACTGACAACAATATCAAAAGTACCTGGGGAGATGGTCTGACTGTCGTTCACTTGGAGGAGCACATGAATAAGAAGATTTTGGCCGCGCTGCTGCCGGCGGCCCTGGCCGCCGCTTACGGGGGCACTGCCATGGCGCAGGACGCCACGGCCGCACAAGCGCAGGCGCCCGCCGCCACGCCGGAAGTCGCCACGGTGGTGGTCACCGGTTTCCGTTCCAGCCTGCAAAAAGCGCTGAACCTGAAGATGCAAGCCATCGGCGTGCGCGATTCCATCGTGGCTGAAGACATCGGCAAATTCCCCGAGGCCAATGTGGCCGAATCGCTACAGCGGGTCCCGGGCGTAATCCTGAACCGCGACGAAAGCTCGGCCGAGGGCCAGCGCATTTCCATCCGCGGCCTGCCCACCGAGTACTCGGTGACCACGCTGAACGGCGCGCCGGTCAACACCACCTCCACCAGCACCATCGGTTCGGCCGCGCGCGGCTTCAACTACGACGTGTTCGCCTCCGAACTGTTCGGCCGGGTGGATTTCTACAAGTCGCCGCTGGCCGAGCTGACCGAAGGCGGCTTGGGCGGCATCGTCGACCTGCAGACGCCGCGCCCCTTCGACAATCCGAAGCGCACCGTGCGCTACGCGCTGTCCGAGTCCTACAACACCATGTCCAAGAAAGCCGACCCGAGCGGCTTCGCGCTGTATTCCAACACCTGGAACGACGTCGGCTTCCTGATCGGCGCAGCGCACTCGTCCAGCGTAAACAACCGCTCCGGCTTCGAAGCCACCGGCGGCTACAACAGCTCGGCGCGCGGCAGCCAGAGTCCGGTCAAGGGCAACTTCGCCGTCACGCTGGACTACGACGATCCGCGCGCCAACCTGGGCGGCCTGACGCGCTCCCAGGTCGACAATGCGCTGCTGCCGCGCATCTACCGCTTCTACGGTTCGGCCAACGACCGCACCCGCGACGGCCTGGTGTCGTCCCTGCAGTACAAGAGCGGCGGCCTGAACCTGAGCCTGGACACCTTGTACTCCAAGCTGAAGAATACGCGCGACGAAATGTACTTCGGCCTGCTGGTGCGCAACAGCAAGACCACCAACCGCGCCGCGCCCGCCGGCCAGGCCGGCCACAACGGCTTCGTGCCGATCAGCGTGAAGGTGGACCCGGACTCGAACCTGCTGACCGGCACTTTCGGCAACACCTCGTACAGCAGCGGCGTGACCTACAGCGAAGACGAGACCAAGTTCGGCTACACCTCGCTGAACGGGCGCTGGGCCGCCAGCGACACCCTGGTGCTGAGCGGCCAGCTGAGCGTCAACAACAGCAAGGCGCTGAGCTACCAGGACACGCTGTCCGGCCAGATCTTCGGCGTGACCTCCACCATCGACTACGGTGACGACCATGTGTATCCATCGCTGTCCTCGAGCTCCAGCTACACCGACCTGAACAACTACCAGGGCTTCGACATCGGCACCGGCTGGACCCGCGAAACCGACAAGGCCAAGCAGGGCCGCCTGATCGCCGACTGGGACTACCAGCTGCCGGGCGAATGGAAGGGCCACCTGAAGGCGGGCGTCAGCTATGTCGACACCACCAAGGGCATCAACAAGCGCAACGGCACCGCGCTGGCCAAGGCCAAGATGAACCAGCTGGGCACCGCCGGCATCCGCAGCGGCATGACCACGCAGCTGCCGATCGGCAACCTGGACATGGGCGCCGGCTGGCCGAGCGCATGGGGCACGTTCACGCGCGACTACGCCTACTCCACCTTCGATCCGCTGGCCAACAACGTGGAATCGACCTTCACGCCGGCGCAAAGCTTCACTGCGGGCGAGAAAGTGACCACCGGCTTCGTGCAGTCCGACTTCGTCGGCAAGGTGATGGAGCACGAGCTGCGCTTCAACGCCGGCGTGCGCTACTCGCGCACCGAGACCCAGATCGACAACTTCAAGCAGCAGGGCGCCAGCCTGACCTATGCGCCGAACCAGGAGTCCGGCGCCTACCACAACCTGCTGCCGGCCTTCAGCGCCGCCTTCGACGTGACGGACAACCTGATGTGGCGCGCCTCCTGGGGCAAGACCATCAGCCGCGCTTCGCTGTCCATCATCGCCGCGCAGACCGTGATCCCGAATCCGTTCGACAACACGGCCACCGCCGGCAACCCCGGCCTGCGTCCGCAGCAGTCGAAGAACATGGACACCAGCCTGGAGTGGTACTTCCAGCCGGGCAGCCTGCTGTCGGCCGCCTACTTCAAGAAGGACCTGACCGACGCCACCGTGGCCAACACCAGCAACACCACCTTCGGCGCGCTGGGCTTGCCGGACACGGCGCTGGGCGCGATCTTCCAGAACGCGCAAGGCCGGGTCGACCCCAACCTGCCGATGACCTTGCGCAGCTTCACCAACGCCGGCCAGCAGACGCTGAAGGGCTACGAGCTGGCTTACCAGCAAGCCTTCACCTTCCTGCCGGAACCGTTCAAGGGCTTCGGCGCGCTGGCCAGCTACACCCACATCGATCCGTTCAACAGCGCCAAGTGGATCACCAATGCGGGCAAGGAGATCCAGGTCAACTCGGTGCCGAAGTACGCCTACAGCACCACGGCCTACTACGAAAACGGCCCGCTGGCGGTGCGCCTGTCGTACAACTACAAGGGCCGCTCGCTGCACGGCGACAACCCGCGCAACCTGGGTGACGACCTGATCCGCTGGCGCGCCGCGCGCGGCTACCTGGACGGCAACATCAGCTACAAGATCAATGACATGCTGGAACTGCGCATTGACGCGATGAACCTGTCCAACACGCTGAGCTACGATTACTTCGAAGACGCCTCCGGCCAGTTCGGCAGCGGCAAGAAGAGCCGCATGGACTACGCCAAGTACGACGGCCGCACCATCAAGATCGGCATTCGCGGCAAGCTGTAAAGAGCAGAAACGGAAACCACCCATGACCATGATCGCCCGCCTCGCCGCGTTCGCCACACTCAGCTTCGCGGCCGCCGCAGGCCAGTCGCATGCGCCGCCGGAGACCCCGGAGCGCGCGGCGGACCAGGTCCGCATCGTCGATGTGGCGCCGGGCTGGGCAGGCAACTCGGTCAATGCGGTGGTGTTCCGTAAAAACGCCCTCGTCACGCACGGCGACACGCAGTACATCGCCTTCTACGACAAGGACGCCTACGTGGTGCTGGGCAAGCGCAAGCTGGGCGGCGCCGCGTGGGAACTGCAGCGCAGCCAGTACCAGGGCAATGTGCGCGACGCCCACAACAGCATCAGCCTGATGGTGGACGGGGCCGGCTTCCTGCACCTGGCCTGGGACCTGCACAACCAGCCGCTGCGCTACGCGCGCAGCGTGCGTCCCGGCGCGCTGGCCATGTCGGACACCATGCCGATGACGGGCACGCAGGAAAAGTCGGTCTCCTACCCCGAGTTCTACCGCCAGCCGGACGGCAAGCTGCTGTTCCTGTACCGCGACGGCGGCTCCGGGCGCGGCGACCTGGTGATGAACCGCTACGATCCGGCCGCAGCCGATGGTCCCCGCTGGAGCCGGCTGCACAGCAAGCTGATCAGCGGCGAAGGCCAGCGCAGCGCCTACACGCAGGCCTTTCTCGACCACCTTGGCACGCTGCACCTGTCCTGGGTGTGGCGCGAAACGCCGGACGTGGCCAGCAACCACGACCTGGCCTACGCCCGCTCGCGCGACGGCGGCCTGACATGGGAAAAGTCGACCGGCGAGCGCTACACGCTGCCGATTACGGCAGCCACCGCCGAGTACGCAGCACGCATCCCGCAAAACAGCGAGCTGATCAACCAAACGTCGATGTCCGCCGACCGGCAGGGCAATCCCTACATCGCCACCTACTGGCGCGACGCGGCCTCGCCGGTGCCGCAGTACCGCGTGGTCTACCTGGGCGGCGGCGCCTGGCGGCGGCTGGACCTGGACTTTCGCAAGCAGCCGTTCTCGCTGAGCGGCGTGGGCACCAAGGCCATTCCCATCGCGCGCCCGCAGATCATGGTCAACATCCAGCGCGAGCAACCGTCCGGCCTGCTGATCTTCCGCGATGCCGAACGCGGCAGCAAGGTGTCGGCGGTGCGCATCGCGGACTTCGGCAAGGCGCAGTGGCGCGTACTCGACCTCGACAGCGCCTCCGTGGGCGCCTGGGAGCCCAGTTTCGACACCGAACTGTGGCAGCGCAGCGGCGAACTGAACTTGTATTTGCAAACCGTGCAGCAGATCGACGGCGAAGGCGTGGCCAAGGCCGCTCCTTCCCCGGTGCGGGTGCTGCAATGGACACCGGCTTTCTGACCCCATCCACGCAAGGATCAAGAACATGATGAGAAGACGACTTTGTTTGAAGGCGGCGCTGGCCAGCGTGGCGGCGATCTCCGCAGGCTGCACCTTGGGCGGCGTGGCAAGCTCCGCCGCCGTAACCCGATCCGACGTGCTGGCTTCCCTGCGCCTGGCCAACGACTACTGGCAGCGCAGCAATTCGCCCGCGCTGTGGTCGTTCTGGGACGTGGCCGCCTACCACACCGGCAACATGGAAGCCTACTTCCTCACCGGTGACGAACGCTACCGCCAATATTCCACCGCATGGGCCGAACACAACCAGTGGAGCTCGGCGCGCTCCGACGTGAAAGCGGCGTGGAAATACACCTACGGCGAAACCAACGAGCATGTGCTGTTCGGCGACTGGCAAGTGTGCTTCCAGACCTATGTCGACCTGTACAACCTGGACCCGGCCAAAGACCCGCGCAAGATCGCCCGCGCGCGCGAGGTGATGGAATACCAGCTCAGTACGCCCAATGACGATTACTGGTGGTGGGCCGACGGCCTGTACATGGTGATGCCGGTGATGACCAAGCTGTACAAGGTGACCGGCGACCAGCGCTACCTCGACAAGCTGTACGACTACTTCCAGTTCGCCGACCAGTTGATGTACGACGCCGACGCCGGCCTGTACTACCGCGACGCCAAGTACATCTACCCCAGGCACAAGAGCAGCAACGGCGGCAAGGACTTCTGGGCGCGCGGCGACGGCTGGGTGTTCGCCGGCCTGGCCAAAGCGCTGGCCGACCTGCCCGCCGGCCACCGCTGCCGTCCGCTGTTCGTGGCGCGCTTCCAGCGCATGGCGCAGGCCCTGAAGGCGGCGCAGCGGCCGGAAGGCTACTGGACCCGCAGCCTGCTCGACCCGGCGCACGCGCCCGGCCCGGAGACCAGCGGCACCGCCTTCTTCACCTACGCCTACCTGTGGGGCATGAACCACGGCCTGCTGGAGCGGGCCGAGTATGCGCCGGTGGTCAGGCGCAGCTGGCAATTCCTGAGCAAGACCGCGCTGCAGGCGGACGGCAAGCTGGGCTATGTGCAGCCGATCGGCGAGCGCGCCATTCCCGGCCAGGTGGTGGACAAGAACTCCACCGCCTCGTTCGGCGTGGGCGCCTTCCTGCTGGCGGCCGCCGAGCTGGCGCGTTTCCTCGACCAGCACACCCTGGATTAATCGATGACGACCAAGTTCTCTCGCCGCCGGCACCTGCAAGGTGCGGCGGTTGCAGCAGCCAGCGCGCTGCTGCCTTTTTCTGCCGGCGCACAGGTCCCCGCCTCCGGGCCTGCCGCGCGCTTCGCCATCGGCCAGGACGACTTCCTGCTCGACGGCAAACCGGTCCAGATCCGCTGCGGCGAAATGCATTTCGCCCGCGTGCCGCGCGAATACTGGAAGCACCGCCTGCAGGCCATCAAGGCCATGGGCTTGAACACGGTGTGCGCCTACCTGTTCTGGAACTATCACGAATGGCGCGAAGGACAATACGACTGGCGCGGCCAGCGCGACGCGGCCGAGTTCTGCCGCCTGGCGCAGCAGGCCGGGCTGTGGGTGATCCTGCGACCCGGTCCGTACGCCTGCGCCGAATGGGAAATGGGCGGCCTGCCGTGGTGGCTGCTGAAGCAGCCCGGTGACGCCTTCCTGCGCACCCGCGACGAGGCCTACGTGCAGCCGGCGCGGCGCTGGCTGCGCGAAGTCGGCCGCGTGCTGGCGCCGATGCAGGCGACGCAGGGCGGCCCCATCCTGATGGTGCAGGTGGAGAATGAATACGGTTTCTTCGGCGAAGACCTGGACTATATGCGCGCGATGCGCCAGGCCCTGCTGGAGGCGCGCTTCGACGTGCCGCTGTTCCAGTGCAACCCCACCAACGCGGTGGTGAAATCGCACATCCCCGAGCTGTTCTCGGTGGCCAACTTCGGCAGCGATCCGGCCACCGGCTTCAAGGAACTGGCCAAGGTGCAGCGCGGCCCGCTGATGTGCGGCGAGTACTATTCCGGCTGGTTCGACACCTGGGGCGCGCCGCACCGGCGCGGCTCGGCCGACAAGGCGGTGGCCGACATCCAGGCCATGCTGAAGGCCAACGGCTCCTTCAGCCTGTACATGGCGCACGGCGGCACCACCTTCGGCCTGTGGGGCGGCTGCGACCGCCCCTTCCGCCCCGACACCACCAGCTACGACTACGACGCGCCCATCGGCGAGGCGGGCTGGACCGGCGACAAGTTCAAGGCCTACCGCGACGGCATCGCGCCACTGCTGCCGGCCGGCGAAACGCTGCCGGACGCGCCCGCGCGCATGCCGGTCATCACCATCCCGCCGTTCGCCTTGCAGGAGACGGCCGCCGTGATGGCCAACCTGCCGCCGCGCACCATCGGCGACGTGTCGCCCAAGCCGATCGAGCAGTACGACATCAGCCGCGGCCTGGTGGCCTACCGCGTGACGCTGCCGGCCGGCCCGGCCGGCACGCTGGCGGCGGCCAAGGTGCGCGACCTGGCCTGGATGTACGTCGACGGCAAGCAGGTGGGCACCATGGACACGCGCCACCGCCGCTTCAAGGTGGCGCTGGCCGCGCGCAGCAAGCCGGTCACGGTCGACATCCTGCTGTACACCATCGCGCGCGTGAACTTCGGCGTGGAGATCCACGACCGCAAGGGCTTGCACGGCCCGGTCACCTTCACGCCCAAGGACGGCGCAGGGCCGCCGCAGGCGGTGGAGAACTGGACCATCCGCGCCATCGATTTCGACGCCGACGGCGCGTTGCCGCCGCTGCAATGGAAACGCGGCCGCGCGCAAGGCCCGGCGTTCTGGCGCGGCAGCTTCGACGCGACGCAGAGCGGCGACACCTTCCTCGACATGGCCGGCTGGGGCCAGGGCATCGTGTGGATCAACGGCCGCTGCCTGGGCCGCTACTGGAGCATCGGCCCGACGCAGACCATGTACCTGCCCGGCCCGTGGATCAAGCGCGGCCGCAACGAAGTGGTGGTGCTGGACCTGACCGGCCCGCGCAGCGCGCGCATCGCCGGCCTGGCCATGCCGGTGCTGGACCGGCTGCGCCCCGAACTCGACCTGGCGCGTCCGCCCAGCACCGCCAGGCTGCAGCTGGACGGCGTGGTGCCGGTGCACGCGGCCGAATTCGCGCCCGGCCCGGCCACCCAGGACGTGATGTTCGCCGCGCCCGCCAGCGGCCGCCAGTTCTGCCTGGAGTCGCTGAACGCCTTCGACGGCAAGCGCTACGCGGCGGTGGCCGAAATCGCCCTGCTGGACCAGGCCGGCAAGCCGCTCAACCAGTCCAGCTGGACCATCGCCTACGCCAGCAGCGAGGAAGCGCGCAAGGAAGACGGTTCGGCGCTGAACGCCATCAACGGCCAGAACACCGACTACTGGCACACCGCCTACAGCGGCGCGGCCGCCAGCCTGCCGCATCCGCACCGTATCATTATCGACCTGGGCAAGGCGGTGGAAGTGGCAGGCCTGCGCTACGTGCCGCGCCAGGGCACGGCCGAGGTGACCGGCCGCATCAAGCAATACCGTATCTATATCGGCGACCAGCTCGTCACGGGCAACTAGGAGAACACATGCAACGACGCAATTTCATGCGCACGCTGGCGGCCGGCACGGCTGGTTCGGCGATGAGCGGACTGATCACCGCCAGCGGCACGCTGGCCGCAGGCAGCGCGGCCGCCGCCACGGCAGCGGCCGCGGGCGGCGACCGCGCCTACCTGCTCGGCCTGCTGCAAAAAATGTCCGACCCGGTGCTGTCGGCTATGTCGCAGGGCCAGCTGCACAAAAAATTCGCGCTCGAGCTGAGTCCCACCTGGGACGGCCGCGACTCCAAGGTGGCCTACCTGGAGTGCTTCGGCCGCCTGATCGCCGGCGTGGCGCCGTGGCTGGCCCTGCCCGCCGACGGTACGCAGGAAGGCCGCTACCGCCAGCGCATGCAGCAAATGGCGCTGCAAAGCTACGTCCACTCGGTGGACCCGGCCAGCCCGGACTGCCTGCTGTGGAAAGGCCCCGGCCAGACGCTGGTCGATTCGGCCTACTACACCAACGCCCTGATGCGCGCGCCCAAGACCTTGTGGGAACCGCTCGACAGCACCACCAAGCAGCGCATCATCGCCGCCATCAAGGGCCTGCGCCGGATCGAGCCGCCCTACATCAACTGGATGCTGTTCGCCGCCATGAACGAAGCGTGGCTGATGTCCATCGGCGAGGAATACGACCCGATGCGCATGAACGTGGCCATCCGCAAGATCAACGAGTGGTACGTGGGCGACGGCTGGATCAAGGATGGCGAAGCGTTCCACTTCGACTACTACAATTCCTACGTGATGTACCCGATGCTGGTGGAAATCCTGGACGTGCTGGCCAAGTTCAAGGGCCCGTTCTGGAACGGCAAGCCGGAGGAACTGCAGGCGCAGGCCGTCAAGCGCATGCAGCGCTACAGCGAGCACCTGGAGCGCTTCATCGCCACCGACGGCAGCTACCCGCCCATCGGCCGCTCGCTGACCTACCGCACCGCCGCCTTCCAGCCGCTGGCCCTGCTGGCCTGGCGCAAGCAATTGCCGCCCTCGCTGCCGGAAGGCCAGGTGCGCGCCGCGCTGCACGCGGTGCACAAGGCGGTGTGGACCGCGCCAAGCAACTTCACCAAGGACGGCTACCTGACCATCGGCTTCGTCGGCCACCAGCCCGAGCTGGGCGACTGGTATTCCAACAACGGCAGCATGTACATCGCTTCCGCCACCTTGCTGCCGCTGGGCCTGCCAGAAAGCGACAGCTACTGGACCGCGCCGGCGCTGGACTGGACGCAGAAAAAAGCCTTCTCCGGGCGCAAGTTCCCCAAGGATTATCACGTCAGCTATTGAAGGCGCGCCTGTTACTGCCTAGTACTGCTCCTTGTTGATGACGAAGTACATGCGGAAGGCGGTGTCCAGCACGGTCTTGGCGGTGCCGGCCGCTTCGTCCGCAGGCATGCGCAGCTGGTGCGCATAATGCTGCGCCAGCGCGCGCTCGGCCGGCGCGTACTGGGCCCGGATGGCTGCGGCGTGCTTCTTGTTCTTCTTGCCCTGCTGCGACCAGGCCAGCAGGTTTTCGTCCACTTCTTCGCGCGTGTTGTAGGGGGTGTCCGCCACCCAGGGGCGCAGGGCGGCGTTGGCCCAGGCCTGCTGCACGGCGGCGCGCACACGGGCGGTAGGCTGCCAGAAGCTTTCGCCCTTGCCGCTGCCCAGGGTCCGGTCCAGCAGCGCCGCCAGTTTCCGCACCGGCGGCGGCAACAGCTGCACCGCGTGCTTCACTTGCGGACGGAACTGGATTTCGCACGCCAGTTTCGGCGTGCCCCCGGCCGGCACGAACACCTTCCAGTTGCCCGAGAAGCCGCCCGGTTCGGCGATGTACATCATCCACAGCGCGCTGTCGCCCTTTTTCCTGAACACGAACGGCGCGCGCCAGCCGTCGCTGAACGGCTTGCCCAGCCTGGCATTGCGTTCTTCCAGGCCCGTGCCCAGGTAATCCTTGGCGGTCAGGTACTGGTCCACCACACGCACCCTGTGCATGTCGCCCTGCCAGCCGAGCGGCACTTCCTCCACCACCAGCCGCTTGCCGTTGACGGCGTCGGTCTGCCAGTAGATGCTGCGCGGCTTATATTCGGGGAGGGGCACTTGCGTGAAAACGTCGGTGTCAAACTCCAGCACGTCGCCGTGGGCGAGGCTGGTGCTCTTGGGGCCGAGCACCAGGTCGCTGGGAAAATCGTCCGGGATGGCGTACGGGTGGGTCCACGGCACGACGCTGGCCGACTTGTGGCTCAGCGTGGCCAGCCACAAGGCAGCCTTGCACTCGGCCACCTGTTTTCCATTCGTCAGCCGGGGCCAGTCCTGCGCCTGGGCCGGGGCCGCAGCCATACACAAGGCCAGTCCGGCCGCGCAATACAGTTTATCCAGATTCATGGCATTCCATTTGAGTCGATCGCGCGGCAACCGGCCGCGCGATTAACTATTTTACAATGGAATTTTAGGTAGCTGTGTCCGGGAAAGCATTAGTCGTGCGCGCGCCCCACAGCGCGTAGAACAGCACGTACAGTTCGCACGCGGCGGTCAGCAGGAAGGACATCTGCAGGCCGTAGATGTCGGCCAGCCAGCCCTGCACCACCACCAGCGCGCCGCCGGCAATGGCCATGATCAGCAGGCCGGCGCCTTCCTCGGTCAGCGGACCCAGGCCCTTGATGCCGAGCGTGAAAATGGTGGGGAACATGATGGAATGGAACAGGCCGACGGAGATCAGCGCCCACATGGCGGCCGGGCCGCTGCTGAAGGTGGCCACCAGCATGACGATGCAGGCGCCCACGCTGGCCGCCGCCAGCACGTGCTCGGCGGCGATCGAGCGCATCAGCACGCTGCCCACGAAGCGGCCCACCATCATGCCGCCCCACAGCAGGAACAGGTAGTGCGAGGCGCGCTCGTGGCTGACGTTGCCGATGTCCGGCTGCGACACGAAATTGATGAACAGGTTGGCCACGCCGATTTCGGCAATCAGGTAGATGAAGATGGCCGGGATGCCGAACACCAGGTTGCGGTGGCGCCACAGCGAATGCGAAGCACGCTCGGCTTTCGACACGCGGCTGTTGGCGGCGCCCATCTCCGGCAGCGGGAAGCGCGCGATGATGACCGCCAGCACGATCAGCACGCCGGCCACGATCAGGTAAGGCAGCTGCACCGCCTGCGCGTCGGCCAGGCGCTCGGCCTGGGTCAGCACATGGCCGGCGTCCGCCGTGCCGGAATTGGAGCGGCCCAGGATCAGGTAGCCGCCGAACAACGGCGCGAACATGGTGCCCAGCGAATTGAAGGCCTGCACCAGGTTCAGGCGCGCGGACGCGGTCTGCGGCGTGCCGACCACGGCCACGTAGGGGTTGGCGGCCACCTGCAGCAAGGTGATGCCGCAGGCGATGACGAACAGCGCCACCAGGGTGACGATGTAGGACGGCAGGCGCGCGGCCGGAATCATCAGCAGCGCGCCCAGCGCCATGATGGACAAGCCCACCACCAGCGATTTCTTGTAGCCGATGCGCTCGATCAGGCGCGCCGAAGGGATAGACGCGACGAAGTAGGCGATGAACCAGACCGATTCGATCAGCGTGGTCTGCGTGTAGTTCAATTCGAACACGCTGCGCAGATGGGGCAGCAGCGTATTGTTGATGACGGTGATGAAACCCCAGGTGAAGAACAGGCTGGCCAGCAGCGACATGGCCGACTTGTAACTGGCCGTTGCGGGCGCTTGCCCTTTGGAAGAATTACTGACAGAAACAATAGGCGCAGCCACGGAACGTCCCCTGAAAATCTTATTTTGGAGCCTTCCATGCTAGAGCTTTACGCGATCCAATACCAATAACTAAATTGCAGGAATCTATACCGATTTCGGTATCACGCCTACCGTGCGCGCATTATCTATTTTGCAATTATAGAATGATGCTTTTCTTCAATGGAGATCGCGATGAGGCACTTGATCAGGCGCACAGCCGGCGCCGCAACCTGCCTGCTGGCGGTACACGCCGCCGCCCAGGCCGACGATGCGCTGTGGGCACGCTCCCAGGCGCTGCTGGTGAAAAACAAGGGCCTGATCGCGCAGAACATCGCGACCAAGGTGGACACGGGCGGCGAGCCGGCCATCGGCGAGGGTAGATATGAAACCGTGCTGCAGCGCTTCGACATCACCGGCCGGCCGGTGCGCGCCGCGAAAGACGAGGCGACCGACAACAGCAGCGACTACAAGGCATCGAAACTGGACATGGCGCTGGCCAACCACTTCGCCAACAACCCGGAACACCTGTTCGAGAACGCGTCCGACGTCACGCGCCTGGCGGACCAGCAAGTGGACGGCCAGACTCTCGCCGTGTTCGACGTGCGCGCCCAGCATGTGCTGAAGCGCACCCTGCCCGTCAGCATGCGGGTCTGGGTCAAACCGGACAGCGGCGCGCCGGTGAAGGCGGACGGCATGCTGGAGGTGCCGGCGCCGTTCGGTCCGCGCGCGCCATTCAAGGTCCGCTATACGTCCGATGCGTCGGGGAAGGCCCTGCCGGCGCAGGTCTGGCTGGAGTACGACTACGTGATCATGGGCAAACGCAACCACATCAAGTTCGATCAGACCCTAAGCAACTGGAAACAGCGGCCCTGAGCCGCTCAGTTTTCCCCGTCCGGCAGCGCGGCAGCCCCGGCCAGCCTGGCCAGATCAGCGGCCACCGCATCCATCACGGGCTCCCATGCGCCGCGCTGCGGCTGGCGGTACAGGACCGCGCTCGGATACCACGGACTGGCGGCGCCCTGCTCCAGCCAGCGCCATTCGAACGGCGTCTGCAGCAATATCCAGACCGGTTTGCCCAGCGCTCCCGCCAGATGGGCCACGCTGGTATCGACCGTGACCACCACGTCCATCAACTGGCACAGGGCGGCGGTGTCGCTGAAGTCCTGCAGCAGGCCGGCCAGCTGCCGTACCGGCGCCGCATCCAGCAGCGCCTGCTCGGCAGGCTTGACGTCCTTCTGCAGGCTGATGAATTCGCACGGCGCCGCGAACAGCCGGGCGAACACCGCCAGCGGCACGCTGCGGTTGAGGTCGTTCGGGTTGGCCGGGTGGCCGCTCCACACCACGCCGACGCGCGGCCGGGCCTTCGGGCCGAGCAGCGCCTGCCATTGCGCCACCCTGGCCGGATCGCTTGCCAGGTAGGGCGTTGCCGCCGGAACCGTGTCGAGCCGGGTGCCGAACGCCAGCGGCAAGCTCATCAGCGGGATGTGATAGTCGAACGGCGGCAGCGCCTCGCCCTTGACGACGACGCGGCTGACGCCCGCCAGGGTGCCCAGCAAGGCGGCCAGCGGCCGCTTCGCTTCCAGGATGACGGTGGCGCCGCGCCCGGCCACCAGCGCCGCGTAGCGGCAGAATTGCAGGGCGTCGCCCAGCCCCTGTTCGGCATGCAGCAGGATGGTCTTGCCCGCCAGCGCTTCGCTGCCGGTCCAGGCCGGCTGAGGGAAGTCGCGCTTGCCCTTGTACACGCCCAGCGTTTCAGCCTTCCAGCGCCACTCGTAGCCGCGCCAGCCTTGTTCATAGTCGCCGCGCCGCAAATGGACCAGCGCGCGGTTCCAGTGCGCCAGCGCGCACTGCGGATCGAGCGCGATGGCGCGTTCATAGTGCTGCATCGCCAGGCCGGCCTGGCCCACCTGGTCCAGCAGGCTGCCCAGGTTGGTGTAGGCGCCCGGATGGTGCGGCGCCAGCTGCACCGCTGTCTGGTAGCATTGCTGCGCCTCCGCGTAGCGCAGGCTGGCACGCAGGATGGCGCCACGGGTTACATGGTAGTCGGCACTCTCCGGCGCCAGCGCCAGCGCGCGGTCGATGCTCTCCAGCGCCTGCTCGCGCCGGGCCGCCGCGTTGAGCATGCGCGCATGCAGCTGCCACAGGCCGGCGTCGGACTGGTCCAGTTCCAGCGCGGCGGCGAACAGGCGCGCCGCCGATTCCGGCCGGCCCTGCTGCTGTAACTGCGCGCCCAGCTGGCGATAGGCAGCCACGCGTTCACGCCGCAGCGCTGCCGCGCCCGCACTGTCGTGCTGCGCTTCCTCGTTGCGGTTCAGTCCGCGCAGCGCTTGCGCGCGCAGGCTGTAGGCTTGCGCCAGGCCGGGATCCAAGCCGACCGCCCGGCTGCTGCACTGCAGCGCCTGCTCGAAATCCAGGCGGGACAGGCACAGGCGTGCCAAGTTGCACAGCGCGTCCACGTAGTCCGGCGCCAGCTCCAGCGCGCGCCGGCAGCATGCTTCGGCCTCGTCCACCTGCCCCATCGCCAGCAGAATGGCGGCGCCGCTGTTGTAAGCCTCGGGATTGCCGGGATTGACGGCCAACGCCTGCTCCACGCTGTGCAGCGCGGGCTCCAGCTGCTGCAGTTGCCTGAGCACGCCTGCGCGGTTGGTCCAGGCCTGGTCGTCGGCCGGATTGAGCGCCAGCGCCTGGTCGTAGCTGTGCAGTGCTTCCTCGTTGCGCTGCAGGGCCTGCAAGGCCACGCCACGGTTGTAACAGGTATCGGCGTCGCCGCCGGTCAGTTCGAGCGCGCGGCCGTAGCTGCGCAGCGCGTCTTCCAGGTGCTGCATCTCGCGCAGCGCGTTGCCCAGGTTGCTGTGCGCGCCGGCGTGGCCCGGATCGACGGCCAGCGCAGAGCGGATAAAACCGGCGGCGAGTTCGTAATTTCCGGTCTGGAACGCCACGATACCCACGTGGTGCAGCGCCTCGAAGTGCCGGGGCGCCAGTTTGAGCACTTGCTCGTAGGTCTGCATGGCTTGGGCGAACTCACCCTGGCTGTGAAACTGCAGGCCTTGCGCGAACAGGGACTCGGCTTGCAGGGTGATGGATGGGTGACTCGGTGTGGCCATTGTCCTTGGGAGCTATGTTTGCCGGGGCCAGTTAGCATACCATTGCCTGCCCGCCCCGTGCAGCATCGGATGGATGCTGGAGTCCGCGCGCTGACACCCTTGCCGAGCAAGGGCGCGCGCCGTTACCGGCCCGGAGGAAGTTCAGCCTTTGTTGGAAACGACTGCGTTCAGAATCAGTGCCAGCGCCTTGAGATGCTCTTTGGCCGGGCGCGCGCCGCCCATCGCATGCGTGAGGATCACACCGGACAAATACGCGTCGATGGCCGTTGCCGCGCCATGCAAATCGATGTCCGGACAGGTGGCTCCCTGCTTGCGCAAGTTCTTCAAGCCTTCGTAGAACTGGTTGTAGCGATCCTTTGCCGCATTTTCCAGCTTCGCCTTGAGGCCCGCGCTGGTGGAACTGGCCAGTATCAATTCGAGCTCGATACGACTCGCCATCCGAAACTCGGTTGAAGTCAGCATTCCCACGTGCCGCTCCAGCACCGCCACCAGCGCCTCGGCGCTGTCGAACTGCAGCCGCACCAGCCCTGCCGCGCTGAACTGATCGACCACCGCCCCGAGAATCTCGTCCTTGCTTTCGAAATGCACATACAAAGCGCCCCGGCTGATCGCCGCCGCTTCGCAGATGTCGCTCAATGTCGTGTTCAGCACCCCCACGCGTGACAGGCAGGCAATCGTCGCCTCGACGATTTCGGCGCGCTTTTGCAGCATGTATTCAGGAGGGCGGCGTGGCATGCGCGCATCTTGTCACACCAGCATGCAGCCGTCAACGCGGCTCCATTTCTTGACTCCCAAAAAAAGACCTGTTAGTCTTTTTTAAAACAGACCAACCGGTCTTTTTATAAAAACCAGGAGACCAGCATGCTCACCCGCCCCATCCCCGGCCTTTGCCTGCATTCGACGGCAGCGGCCCTGCTCTGTAGTTTCGCCGGCCAGCCGGCGGCACTCGCACAGGAGGCCAAGATCCAGGTTGTCGAAGTATCGGGCAAGCGCCCGCAAGGGCTGCGCGATCTCGCCGGCACCGTCACCGCCGTCAGCGGTGGCCAGCTCGAACAGCTGAGCGCCACGGGATTCGAGGACTATTTGAAGCTGACGCCTGGCGTCCAGTTGAGCAAAGGCGAACCGGATGCCGCCGTACTGTCGATCCGCGGCATCAATACCTTCACCGCCCCCACCAATGGGGTCACCCAGGGAACGGTGGGAGTCTATGTGGACGATGTGCCGTTCACCGATCCATTTGGCCGCCTCGGCCTGCCCGATCTGGCGCCCTTCGACATGGAGCGCGTCGAAGTCATGCGCGGTCCGCAAGGCGTTCTTTATGGTTCATCCTCGCTTGGCGGCGCTTTGCGCTACGTGCCGGCCAAGCCGGATTTCAGCGGCACCAGCGCCACGGCCATGGCCACCGTCGGCTCAGGCGACGGCGCCCTGGCGCGCCAGGGCTGGGTCAGCGCGAACTGGGCGGCTCCCGACGGCGCCACTGCGCTCAGGATCGGAGGCTTCGTGCGCAAGGATGGCGGCACGATCGACAACCCCATCGCAAGCAGCAGCAACGATCTGAAACAGCAGGCGCTGCGCGTCGGATGGTCCGCCAAACTGGGCGATACATTCAAGGCAACCCTGCTGGGCATGCAGCAGCGCACCGATGTCGCGGATGCCGGCTATAGCACTCTGCACAACGCGAGGCTGAAAACGAACACCCCGACGGCATCGCCGCGCACCAGCAAAAACGCCATGCTCAATCTGGTACTGGAATACGGCTTGGGAAACTACCTTGTCACCTCGTCCACTGCCACGCTGGAAAAGCGGTACGACGCCCGCAACGATGTCACGCAGCGCTTCGGCCCCGTGCTTGCCTCCCAGGCGCCCTACATGCAGTTTGCGCAGTCCTATCGATCGCGCGCCAACTCGCAGGAACTGCGGATCGCCAGCCGTGAAGCCGGTCCGGTCAGCGTTGTCGCCGGCGCCTTCTATCAGCAGTTCCGCATCGCGCTGGACGGCGGCGTGCATGCACCGGGCGCGCGCCAGTTGGCCGAGCGTGTTTACGGCGCAGGCGTCGGCGGGCTGTTTTCCACCGCCGCGCCGGACCGGATTTACCGCGAAGTGGACCAAGCGCGCGCCACCGAAGCTGCAGTTTTCGCGGAAGCGGAAACCACGCTGGGCGAGAAATTCAGCGCCGGCATCGGCGCCCGTTTCTACCGCACCTCGATGCGCTCCGCCATCAACGCCACCGGCCTGCTGGCCGGCACGCCGGACGACCCGCGCAACGACAGCACTTCCGACAGCGGATATACGCCGCGCCTCAGCTTGAAATACCGGCATGCCGCCAACCTGATGCTCTATGGGTCGATGGCCGACGGCTACCGCTTCGGCGGCAACAACATCATTGCGGCCGACCCGGTCTTTCCAACGCCCGCAAGCTTCCGCAGCGACAAGCTGCGCACGTGGGAGGCAGGCCTGCGTTACGGCTCGCCATCCGCCACCCAGTTCGACCTGGCCGTGTTCCGCTCAGACTGGCGCGATGTGCAGGTCGTGCTGGTGCGCCCGACCGACCGCTTCCCTTATGTGACCAATATCGGCCGCGCCCGCGTCGACGGTGTCGAAGCGCTGCTGGCGTGGCGGCCGCTCGCCGGCCTGATGGTCCGTCCCAGCTACACCTATACCAAGGCGCACACGCTGGGCGATCTGGACACGGGGCGCGCCGCGCCGTTCGAACGATGGATCCGCAATGGCACGCCGCTGCCGGCCACGCCACGCCAACAGGCGGCGACGGAACTCAGCTACCGTTTCGACGGACCCGCCGGGGCGCGCGCCACAGCAGGCGTCGTCCACAGCTACGTCGGCCGTTCCTATAACGACCTTGAGCGCAGTGTGCAAATCGGCGGCTACAAGCAGGTCGATCTGAGCCTGCGCCTGGCCTGGCCGCTGGCAGAGCTGACCCTGTTCGTGCATAACGCGGGCGACACCATGGGCGTGGTATCCGCCGTGGGCGGCCCCCTCTCGGGCTACACCAACTACTACCTGACGAAACCGCGCTCCGCGGGCGTTTCGCTGCGTACCGATTTCTGACGGGTCATTATGGTCTCGCACATCATTTCATCGATCCCCGACTATCGCGCCCTGCCAACAGTACGCCAGATGCAGGCCCGGACCCGCGCGCTGGCGGCGCTGCAGGATCCCAACGTGCAGGTGCGCCAAATCGGCACCAGCCGCGAAGGGCAGCCGATTGAGCTGATCTCGATCGGCAGCGCCCGACGCAGCGCGCTGGTGGTGGGCACGCCGCACCCGAACGAAGCCATCGGCTGCCTCACGACCGAATACCTGATTGACCGCCTGCGCCACGACGAGCGGCTGCGCAAGGACCTCGGCTACACATGGCACTTCATCCGTTCGATCGAACCGGACGGCTTGCGGCGCAACGAGGCATGGCTGGACACACCGCACGATGTCGGCGCCTATCTGCGCGGCTTTTTCCGGCCGGCCTTGCAGGAGCAGGCCGAGTACAGTTTTCCCCTGGCCGTCGACGATGTGCATTTCGAACGCTCGACGCCGGAAAACCACGCCTGGCAGGAGGCCATTGCGCTGACACGGCCTGATTTGATGGTCTCGCTGCACAACGCCGAGCATGGCGGCGCGTTTCATATCCTGTCCCATCCCCACCATGAACTGGCAGCGCAGCTCACGCGCGAAGCGGCCGACTTCGATATTCCGCTCGACACGCTGGGCGAGCTTGGTGCCGGCCTGACCGCGCTGTCTCCCGGCGTCTTCCAGACCTTCGACGTCGCGGCGATGCTGCGGAGCGTGCCGGCCGAGCGCCGCGCCGCCATATGGACAGGCGGCCAGTCGAGCTTCGGATACACCGCGCCGGGCGGCACGTTCTGCCTCACTGTGGAGGTGCCGCATTGGCGCGAAGCGCCGGTCCCGGCAAACGCAGACAGGCGCTCCGATCTGGCAGAGGCGCTTGAGCCGGCAACCGGTTGGTTCCGAACGACACTGGCGCTGCTGGAGCGTTACCTGCCGATGGTCGAACCGCGGACAGGTCCGAACAGCGAAGCGGGACGCTATCTGGAGGCGCTGCGCGAAGCGCGCACCATGGCGCAGCGCCAACTAGGCTTCCTCGCCGCACCGCCGCCACTCGCCATGTCGCACACGGAAGCGATGGCGCAGCGGCGGGCAATGCGGCTGTTTACCTTAAGGCCGGTCGCGATGATGGCCCGGCTGGCCTCCATGGTGAGCGCGCCGGCCGCCATGGCCTCCGCCTCAGGCATCCTGGAGTCGGCGCTTGCCGACAGGTCATTTACCTCAGGATTGGTGCCGGTGCCTTTGCGGACTTCCGTCGGCCTGCAGGTCCGCGCCACGCTCACCACAGCCGCAGCAGTGGCGCACCGGGTACCTGGCTAAGCTCACGCGGGCGCCAAGGCGGAGCGCACCGATAGCGACACCGCCCAGTGGCACACTGCAAACAGCTTGCGGCTTTGGCCGCCAAGCGGCTGGTGGACTTGTTTCGCCGGCCGAGGGCGCTGGACAGGCACAGCAGGAATTTCGATTGACCCAAGATATGGCCAAGTCATCACAACATTAACGGTTTTTAACGCAGAGTGTAACCCTGGTGTAGTCCCGGCAAAAAAGATGGCGGCGGGAAAATCACCTAAGTCATTGATTTTTATGGTGCGGCTGGCGGGGATCGAACCCACAACCCTTGGCTTCGGAGGCCAATACTCTATCCATTGAGCTACAGCCGCGTAGAGGGAACTTCGGAGGTGACAGAAGGATACCGGGTTTCGTCTTGTGCGTCCATGAAAAGTGTCGCTTTTGCACCGTTCTGCATCCACAGGCAATCTTTTGAGACTATAATCGCCCGTTTGGCGAGCAAATGCGCTTCTTCACCTGCATGCAAAACCGATAACGTAACGCCGACGCAAGTTTCGAAATTTGTTATTAAGGAAATCATGAGCGACGCACACAACCACGAATCCGCCATCAGAACGCCCAAGCAGCTCGCAGCAGCAGTGATCGGCTTCTTCCTCATCACCGTGCTGGGCATCGCCCTGCTGGTGCAATTCGTTACCGCCACCAAGCTGACCGGCGCCGGCACCGAAAGCCAGTCCGCCGAGGCCATCAGCTCGCGCTTGCAGCCGGTGGCCGATGTGGGCTTCACGCTGAAGGACGCCAACGCGCCCAAGGTACTGCAATCGGGCGAAGCCATCTACACCTCGACCTGCGCGGCTTGCCATGGCGCCGGCGTGGCAGGCGCCCCGAAAGTGGGCGACAACGGCGCCTGGGGCGCCCGCCTGGCCCAGGGCTACGACACGATCATGAAACACGCTATCGAAGGCCTGCGCGCCATGCCCGCCAAGGGCGGCAACCCGGATCTGGACGACGTCGAAGTGGCACGCGCGGTGGTGTTCATGGCCAACAAATCGGGCGGCTCGCTGAAGGAACCGGCAGTACCGGCGGCGGCGCCTGCTGCTGCCCCGGCAGCGGCGCCGGCGGAGGCGCCCAAGGGCTGAGGCTGAGGTCCGGCGGGTGATGCGTAGCTAGCCCGCCCTACGCAATAAAAAAAACCGCTCAGTTTGAACTGAGCGGTTTTTTTACGTCCTTACCAGATGATGACGCGCTCTTTCGGAGCCAGGTACATCTTGTCGCCCTGCTTGACCTTGAAGGCGTCGTAGAAGCCCGGCTGGTTGCGCATGGTGCCGTTGGCGCGGAACTGGCCCGGCGAATGCGGGTCGGTCTTGATGCGGCTGATCATTTCAGGATCGCGCATCTTGCTGCGCCACACCTGCGCAAAACCCATGAAGAAGCGCTGGTCGCCCGTCAGGCCGTCGATCACCGGCGCCGGCTTGCCCTTCAGCGACAGCTTGTAGGCCTTGTAGGCGATCGCCACACCCGAATTGTCGGCGATGTTCTCGCCCAGGGTCAGCTCGCCGTTCACGTGGTAGCCGGGCAGCGGGCTGAAGGCGCTGTATTGCGCCACCAGGGCCTTGGTCTTGGCTTCGAAGTTCTTGTGGTCGGCCGCGCTCCACCAGTCGCGCAGGTTGCCGTCGCCGTCGTACTGGGCGCCCTGGTCGTCGAATCCATGGCTGATCTCGTGGCCGATGACCGCGCCGATGCCGCCGTAGTTGACGGCGTCGTCCGCGCTGGCGTCAAAGAACGGCGGCTGCAGGATGGCGGCCGGGAACACGATCTCGTTCATTTCCGGGTTGTAGTAGGCGTTTACGGTCTGCGGCGTCATGCCCCATTCGTCGCGGTCGATCGGCTTGCCCAGCTTGTTGATTTCCTTGTTGTAGTCGGCCTGGCGCGAACGCTGCACGTTGCCCACCAGGTCGTCGCGCGTGACCACCAGCGCGGAGTAGTCGCGCCATTTGTTCGGGTAGCCGATCTTGGTGGTGAACTTGGCCAGCTTGGCTTGCGCCTGCTTCTTGGTGGCCGGGCTCATCCAGTCCAGCTTGTCGATGCTTTGCTTGTACGACACCAGCAGGTTCTTCACCAGCGCTTCCATGCGCGCCTTGCGCTCGGCCGGGAAGTGTTGCTCGACGTAGACTTTGCCCACCGCCTCGCCCAGCGCGCCTTCGACCGCCACCACGCCGCGCTTCCAGCGCGGACGCTGTTCCTTGGCGCCGCTCAGCACGGTGCCGTAGAAGGCGAAGTTTTCATCGACAAAGGCCTTCGACAGGTAGGCCGCGTTGGCGCGCACCGCGTGCCACTGGAAGTAGGCTTTCCAGGTGTCCAGCGGGGTGGCCGCCAGCAGGTCGTTGAAGCCCTTCAGGTAGCTCGGCTGGCTGACGATGACATAGTTCACCTTGCCGGTGATTTTCAGCGCGTCCAGATAGGCGTTCCAGTCGTAGCCCGGGGTCAGTTCGCCCAGCTTGGCGATCTCGACCTTGTTGTAGGCTTTGACCGGGTCGCGCAGTTCGACTTTGCTCCACTGGATCTTGGCCAGTTCGGTTTCCAGCGCGACGATGGCCCTGGCCTTGGCGGCGCCGTCCTGGTCGCCCGCCAGGGTCAGCATCCTGGCGATGTGCAGCTCATACTTGGCCAGCGTGTCGGCCAGCTTGGCGTCGTCCTTTTTCAGGTAGTAGTCGCGGTCCGGCAGGCCCAGGCCGCTTTGCACGAAGTCGACCACGTACTTGGTGGAGTCCTTGTTGTCCTGGTGGATGCCCAGGTCGATCGGCGCGGCTGCGCCGGTCTGGTTGTTGCGGGCGATCAGCGCGGGCAACTGCTTCTTGTCGCTCAGCGCGGCGATGCGGGCCAGTTCAGCGCTCAGCGGCGCGGCGCCCAGCTGTTCCAGTTTGGCTTCGTCCATGTAGCTGGCGTAGAAGGCGCCGATGCGCTGCTCGTCCGCGCCGGCGTTCTGCTTGGCGGCCGCGTTCTCGATGATGGCGCGCAACTGCGGCTGGATGTCGTCGTGCAGCTTGGCGAAGCTGCCCCAGTTGGACTTGTCGGCCGGGATCTCGGTCGTGGCCAGCCACTTGCCGCTCAGGTGGGTGAAGAAGTCGTCCTGCGCGCGCACGGACGGGTCGATATATTCAACGGCGATGCCGGACGTCAGCTTGCCCCCGGTGGGGCTCTTGGCGGCGCCGGCAGCGCCGGCGTGGCCGGCCGCAGCGGTGGCCAACAGGGCCAGGGTCAAGGTACTCAACAGATGTCGTTTCACGGGCTACTTCCCTCTCATTGTTTGTCTGGTTATGTTCCGGCTCGTGGCCGGTTTTTCACTCTAGCACAGCGCCGCGGCGCTGATAACAAAAAGGCCACATGCAGTGGCCTTTTTGTCGTTTCACATTACCAGATAATCACGCGCTGTTCAGGCGCCAGATACATCGGATCGCCTGCCTTCACGCCGAAGGCGTCGTAGAAGCCGGGCTGGTTCTTCATGGTGCCGTTGGCGCGGAACTGGCCCGGCGAGTGCGGGTCGGTCTTGACCTGCTTGATCTGCGCCTCTTCGCGCATCTTGCTGCGCCATACCTGGCCGAAGCCCATGTAGAAGCGCTGCTCGCCGGTCAGCTGGTCGATCACCGGCGCCGGCTTGCCGCCCAGCGACAGCTTGTAGGCCTTGTAGGCCACCGCCACGCCGGAATTGTCGGCAATGTTCTCGCCCAGGGTCAGCGCGCCGTTGACGTAGTAGCCCGGCAGCGGGCTGTAGCCGTCGTACTGCTTGGTCAGCGCGTCGGCCTTGGCCTTGAAGTTGGCGCGGTCGGCGGCGCTCCACCAGTCGCGCAGGTTGCCGTCGCCGTCGGACTGGCTGCCCTTGTCGTCGAAGCCGTGGCTGATCTCGTGGCCGATGACGGCGCCGATGCCGCCGTAGTTCACCGCGTCGTCGGCGCGCGCGTCGAAGAACGGCGGCTGCAGGATGGCGGCCGGGAACACGATCTCGTTGGTGGTGGAACGGTAGTAGGCGTTCACGGTCTGCGGCGTCATGCCCCATTCCTCGCGGTCCACCGGCGCGCCCAGCTTGGCCAGGTTGCGCTTGTAGCCGAACTCGGCGGCGCGGCGCATATTGCCGGCCAGGTCGCCGGCCACGATGGTCAGCGCGCTGTAGTCGCGCCACTTGTTCGGGTAGCCGATCTTGGTGGTGAACTTGGCCAGCTTGGCTTGCGCTTCGCGCTTGGTTTCCGGGCTCATCCAGTCCAGGGTGTCGATGCTGTCCTTATAGGCCACCATCAGGTTCTTCACCAGCGCTTCCATGCGCGCCTTGCGCTCGGCCGGGAAGTACTGCGCCACGTACAGCTTGCCCAAGCCTTCGCCGATGGCGCCTTCCACCACCCGCACGCCGCTCTTCCAGCGCGGCTCCTGCACCGTCACGCCGTTGATGACGCCGCTGTAGAAGGCGAAGTCGGCGTCGGCGAAGGCCTTGTTCAGGTAAGGCGAAGCGTCGCGCAGCAGCTGCCACTCGAAGTAGGCTTTCCAGGTGTCGAGCGCGGTTGCTTCGGCGATCTTTGCGAAGCCGGCCAGGTAGCTCGGCTGGTTGACGATGATGGTGTCGGTCTTGGTGGCGATGCCGGCCTTGCCCATGGCGTCCTGCCAGTCATAGCCCGGGGCCAGCTCGGCCAGCTTGGCGATCTCGGTCTTGTTGTAGCGCTTGACAGGGTCGCGGTTGTCCACCTTGGTCCACTGCACTTCGGCCAGCGCGGTTTCCAGCGCCATGATGGCTTTCGCGTCGGCGGCGGCGTTCTTGTGGCCGGCCATGGTCAGCGTGTGCTCGATGTGGGCCACATATTTGTCGCGCACGGCGGCCAGCTTGGCGTCGTCCTTCTTCAGGTAGTAGTCGCGGTCCGGCAGGCCCAGGCCGCTTTGCGCGATGCTGGCGGCGTGCTGGGTAGAGTTGCGCGCGTCCTGGCTGATGTAGACGCCGTACGGCACCGATACGCCGAGGCGGGTCAGGTGGGCGATCATGCCCGGCAGGGCTTTCTTGTCCTTCAGGCCGCGAATGGCGCTCAGCTCACCGGCCAGCGGCTTGGTGCCGAGCTTTTCCAGCGCCGCCTCGTTCATGTAGCTGGTGTACAGGTCGGCGATCTTCTGCGCCTCGGTGCCCTGTTTGTGCTTGGTCTTCTGGGTGTCTTCGATCAGGCCGCGCAGTTGCGGCAGCGTGTCGTCGCGCAGCTTGGCGAACGATCCCCAGCTGGCCTTGTCGTCCGGGATCTTGGTGGCTTTCAGCCAGCCGCCGTTCAGGTGGGTGAAAAAGTCGTCCTGGGCGCGCACGCTGGCATCGATGTACTGGGTGTCGATGCCGGAAATCGGCGCGGCCGCCGGCGCGGGGTGGTCACCCTCATGCGCGATTGCTTGGGTTGCCATCAGGCCGATGACCAGGGTGCTCAGCATAGTACGTTTCAACTGCTCTCTCCTTGTTAGATGTGGTTCCCAGCGGACGGCTTGCAGCTCTTGGTCTGGCTGATGCGCACCTGGTTCCAGCCGCCATTCTAAGCGGGGTGGACGCCGGCGGGCCGCGCCGGCGGGCG
>NZ_BAAKJE010000106.1:0-208 GCF_059704565.1 Massilia sp. NBRC 108631 | reverse complement strand
TAATCGCGGATCAGCATGTCGCGGTGAATACGTTCCCGGGTCTTGTACACACCGCCCGTCACACCATGGGAGCGGGTTTTACCAGAAGTAGGTAGCTTAACCGTAAGGAGGGCGCTTACCACGGTAGGATTCGTGACTGGGGTGAAGTCGTAACAAGGTAGCCGTATCGGAAGGTGCGGCTGGATCACCTCCTTTCTAGAGTATGGCG